>DASZDF010000094.1:0-3851 GCA_035942275.1 Solirubrobacteraceae bacterium
TGGCCGCTCGCCAGCCCGCCGAGGACGACGGCGATCGCGAGCACGATGCCGGCGAGCGCGTCGGAGGCGGTGTCCTGCTCGACGACCATCGCGGCGACGAGCGGCAGCGCGGCCGCGACCGCGAGGGCGGCGCCGGGCGCGGGGACCCGCTTCGCGGCGGCGGCGAGCGCGTGGGCGACCGGGCCGTCGTCGCGGTAGACGTTCAGCGGCGACGGGCGCGCCGGGGCGGCGACCGCGCTCATCGCGCCACCGACCGAAGGAAGCGCCCGGCGAACGTGTAGGCGAGCCCGAACCCGCCCCACGCGAGCAGGACGACGAACGTCACCTTCGCGTCGAAGAGCGCCGCGGTGATCGAGATGACCGCGAACCGCTCGCCGATCGGGAACGCCGCCATCCGCTTGATCCAGACCATCCCCGGCCAGCGGTCGAGCTTGCGCCAGAGGCCGAGGACGCGGCGGGGGAGGGAGACCGGGCGCGGGGGGTCGACGGCCGCGGGAGCCGCGGGCTCGATCGAAGCGGCGCCGCCGGAGGGGGCCGCTTCGCCCGCGGGGGTCGGCGCGGCGACGGCGCGCGCGGGCGTCTTCGGCGCGATGCCGGCCCCCACGCGGTCGCTCGGCTGCGCGAGCGGGGGATGCTCCGCCGCGCCGATCACCTCCTGCCGGGCGGCTCCGAACGCGAAGTCCATCTGGTGGCGGAACGTCTGGAGGGTCAACGCCGCTCCCGCGAGCAGCCACACGCTGTCGTCGTGGCTCGCCGAGTAGCCGATGGCCAGGCCGGCGAACACCGCGTACTCCTTCGTGCGGTCGAAGACGGAGTCGAGCCACGCGCCGAGCTTCGAGAACTGCCGCGTGTAGCGCGCGAGCTGGCCGTCGACGCAGTCGGTCGTGAACGCGATCTGCAGCAGGATCGCGCCGGCGACGAGCCCCCAGCGCTCGCCGGTCGCGAACGCCGCGGCGGCGAGGAAGCCGACGATGACCGACGCCATGGTGATCTGGTTCGGCGTGAGCCCCCGGCGGGCGGCCCAGCGGGCGATGTACTTCGAGTAGGTGCTGACGAAGAACGTCGTGAAGAAGCCGTCCGCCGCCTTCACGGCCGAGTCGAGCAGGACCTTGTCCTCGTCGTACTCCTGGATGTCCGCCGCGGCGCGCTCGACGCCCTCCGCCGTGATGGGGCGCGCCCAGAAGAGCTTGCGCAGGTGGTTGACCGCGACCTGCGTCCCGTCGCGGACGAGCGCGGTGGTCAGCATCGCGGCGACGTCGTTGGGGACGACGCGCGCGCGCCGGGCGATCTCCGCCTCGTCCTCGGCGGAGAGGACGATGTCGGCAGGGTCCTCGGGCAGCTCGAGCTCGGGCACGTCGGTGTCGTCGTCGAACTCCGTCTCGCCGGGCTGCTCCTGGTCCATCTCCTGACGCCATGCCGCGCGGGCGAGCACCGCGCGCCAGATCCCGGTCTTCCGATCGAGCTCGTCCTGCCAGCCCTCGGGCAGCCCGTCGGCGGTCAGCGCGGCGAGCGACTCCGCGGCGGCGACGAGCGCCGGCCGGTCGGCGTCGGACACCTTCAGGACGCCGAGGAACGTCGCGGTCGGGCGGTTGACGCCGTGGTACGGCGAAGCGGCGCTCACGACCCGGCCGCGGGCCGTGCGGATGCGCTGCGCGAACGGCCGGCCGATCCGGCCGACGGTCGCGAGCACGCCGGTCGAGACGCGCGGGTCGGCGGCGATGCCGGCGAGCGCCTCGCGCTGCGTGAGGATCTCGCCGTGCGCGACGAGCAGCCCGCCGTCGGCCCGCTGCGCGATCCGCGCGACGGCCCGGAAGTCCTCCGCCGGCCCGGTCGAAGGGACGACCGTCGCCGATGTGCCGACCGCCCGCTCGACGGCCTCGACCCACTCCGGCCGCGTGACGACGTGCACGGCTTCGGCCCCGACGCTCGCCGCCTGGGCGGCGAGGCGGGCGACCAGCGTCGTGTCCTCCCACGCGAGCAGCGCGGCGGGCTCGCCGTCGGCGCCGGGGGCCGTCGCGAGCAGCACCGCGGCCGCCACGGTGGGCGGGGCGGCCGCGCGAGGACGCGCCGGCGCGAGCGGCTCGCGCACGGTCGTCGTCATCGGTCCTGGGCCGCCTTCACGCCCTGGAAACTAGCCGGGGCGCCCGCGAGGTCGTCGAGCAGCGCGTCCCACTCGCGGCCGATCTCGCTCACCTCGTACGCCCGCGCCGTCTCGACCGCGGCGGCCGCGAAGCGGCGGCGGCGCTCGGGGTCGCGCATCAGGGAGAGCAGGGCGGCGGCGAGCGCGTCGACGTCCTCCGGCGGCACCAGCACGCCGTCGCGCCCGTCGCCGACGATCTCGCTCGGGCCGCGCGGGCAGTCGAAGCTCACGACCGGCAGACCCTTGCTCATCGCCTCGACGATCACCATCCCGAAGCCCTCGAAGCGCGAGCTGAGGACGAAGAGCGACCCGCGCGCCAGCTCCTCGCCGAGGAAGCGCGTCGGCCCCATGAGCAGCGCATCGCCGTAGAGCTCCGCGTCGAGGATCTGCTGCTGGAGCGCGTCGTGCTCCGGCCCGCCGCCGTAGATGCGCAGCTGCCACCCCGGCTCCTCACGCGCGGCGCGCGCGAAGGCGCGGATGAGCAGGTCGAAGCCCTTCTGCCGGGTGAGACGGCCGGCGGCGACGACCACCTTCGCGTCCGGGTCCGCCGGCCCGCCGCCGAGCGGCGGCAGGGCGTTGGGGATGCGGACCGCGCGGCCGACGAGCTGCTCGTAGTCGCGGCGGTCATCGTGGTTGAGGGTGGTGAGGGCGTCCAGGCGGCCGTAGTGGCGGCGCATGGCCTTCGCGAGCCCCGGGAGGTGCGAGTGGAAGTTCATGTGCTCCTGCCCCACGGTGGTGACGCCCGGCGCCGCGAGCTGCGCGGCGAGCTCGTTGAATCCGGCGCGCGTCGTGACGAGGACGCCGGAGCGGATCGAGCGGAACGCGCGCGCGAGCGCGATGTCGGTGCGCAGGTTGCACATCGCGTAGACGTGGTCGTCGGGATGCACGAGGACGCTCGGCAGCCGCCGCAGCAGCCCGCCTCGCCGGCCGCGGCGCTGGTCGTCGAGGGCGGTGACGGTCACGCCCTCCGGGAACGCGAAGAACGGCCGCTCGCGGCGGCGCACGACGCTGAGGATCTCGACGTCGCGGCGCTGCGCGAGGTGGCCCGCGACGTTGAACGTCGTGCGGATCGTGCCGCCGAGGCCCCAGGCGTGCATGAGCAGGATGCGGACGTCGCCGTCGTCCTGCGGCTTCGCGCCGAGGTGCAGCACACGCCGCAGCAGCGCCGTCGCGACCCGGTGCGCGCCGATCGCGAGCGGTGCGAGGACGTAGCGCTTCAGCGGCCCGCGCTCCCGCGGCTCCGCCAGCTCGCCCTCGGCCTCGTCACGCGCCTCCTCCGGCTCGCCCCCGACGCGCACAGACAGGTTGTCCTCGACCGTGTAGTACGGCCGCACCTCGAGCCCGCCGGCCGTCCGGGCGGGGAAGACGACGACGCCCCGCTTGCCCGGGACGCCGTCGCGGTGCCGCCCGACGCGAAGCTCGCCGGCGAAGAGATCCCAGACGCCCTCGCAGAGCTGCGCGTAGGGGAGCCGCCCGCCGGGAGCGGCGACCTCGGCGCCGCCGCCGCGGAGGAGGGCGCGAAGCGGGCCGGCTTCCGGCGCGCCGGGCGCGGCCGCTTCGCCGGGCGCCGCGACGTCGACCTCGACCACCAGCGCGTCGCTCTCCACCCGCGCGCGCCGCACCTCCGCCCACGGCGCGAGTGGCGTGCACTCGACGACGAGCCGCCCCGCTTCGGCGCGAGCCCGCACGCGCCGTCCGTCCAGCACGACGA
>DASZDF010000095.1:0-6884 GCA_035942275.1 Solirubrobacteraceae bacterium
GCGTCGACCCTCACGCCCGGCGAGCTGCGCGTCGCGCGGATGGCCGCGGCCGGAGCGACCAACCGCGAGATCGCGGAGACCCTCTTCGTGACGCGCAAGGCCGTCGAGTGGCACCTCGGCAACGCGTACCGGAAGCTGGGAGTGAGCTCGCGGCGCGAGCTGCCGGAGGCGCTCGGCGAGAGCGGCCGCGCCGGGAGCTGAGCCGCGAGGCGGCGCGTCGGCGCGCGCGGCACGGCGCCGGACCGCAACCAGCGCGATCGCTCCGCGTTGGCACGGTCGTGGTCCGGACCCTCGCCTCGATGGTCGTGCTCGCGCTCGCCGCGAGTGCTCCGACCGCGGCCGGCGCCGCCCCTCCGCGGACGATCCTCCAGGACGACGCGGCCCTCCTCTACCGCGGCGCGGCCGTGCGCGAGCGCGCACTCGACGAGCTGCACCGCATCGGCGTCGACGCCATCCGCGTCCTCGTCGTCTGGCGGCGGCACGCGCCCGCTCCGCACTCACGGCGGCGCCCGCTCGGCTTCGACGCCGGCGACCCGGACGCCTATCCGCCCGGCACCTTCGCCGACCTCGACGCCCTCGCCGTCGCGGCGAAGGCGCGCGGGCTCGAGCTCATCCTCACGCCCACCGGCCCAGGCCCGGCGTGGGCGTCGGGCTGCGAGACCGGATCGCTCGCCACCCGTCAGGCGTGCGCACCGCAGCCCGACGACTTCCGCCGCTTCGTCACCGCGCTCGGCCGCCGGTACCCCGACCAGCGCCACTGGGCGGTGTGGAACGAGCCGAACAACCCGAACTGGCTCCTCCCGCAGTTCGAGGACAGGCGCCCGGCGTCGCCCGGCCACTACCGCCGACTCGTCCGCGCCGCCGAACGCGCGCTGCAGGCAACCGGCCACGGCGACGACGAGCTCCTCGCCGGCGAGACCGCCCCGATCGGCTTCCAGCGCGGGCGAACGAAGAGGACGCCGATGATGCCCGGCCCGTTCCTCACGAAGCTCCTCTGCTGCGCCCGCCTGCCCGCGACCGGCATCTCCCACCACGCGTACACCCGCGGCGGCAGCCAACCGCCGCGCTTCGAGAGCCTCCCCGGCGAGCTGGCGATCTCGTCGCTCGGGCGCCTCGTGAAGCTCGTCGACGCGGCGGCGCGCAGAGGCAGGCTCCCGCGCACAGCGGGTGTGCACCTCACCGAGGGCGGGTGGCAGACCAGCCCTCCCGACCGGCTCTTCGGTGTCCCGCTGCTGAAGCAGGCGCGGTGGCTCAACGAGATGGAGTGGATGGTCCGCGCCCACCCCCGCGTCCGCAGCGTCGCGCAGTACCTGCTCTACGACGAGCCCAGGAGCGGGCGCTTCCAGTCCGGCCTGCGCTTCGACGACGGCCGCGCGAAGCCCGCGCTCGCCGCCTTCCGGCTCCCGATCTGGGTTGTCCGCCGCGGCCGAACGGTCACCGTCTGGGGCCGCTCCCGCGCCCGCGGCGACACGCTTTCCACCCGCGTCGACATCCAGCGGCGCGCCCAGGGCGGCCGCCGCTGGCACACCGTCGCCTCCGGTCCGGCAACCGCCTCGGAGTTCCTTCTGACACGACGCGGCGGTACGAAGGGCCACTGGCGCCTGCGCCAGGGCGCGCTGACGAGCCGCACGGCAGACGAGGCACAGCGGTAGGAGCAACTCCAGTGGCGACGAACCGTCTCAGCAACATGGCGACCATCGCACGGACGACGCTCGCGGCGCTCATCCTCCTCCTCGCCGTCGCGCACGACGCACAGGCGAAGCCGGGCGACCGCGACCTCCGCTTCGGGAGCAAGAGCGTCTTCACGACCAAGCTCCTGGACGGCGGGTTCTCGGCGGCCCTGCGGCCCGACGGCCGCATCCTCGTCGCGGGCGGGCTCGACAGGCCGGGGATCGTCCGCCTCACGCCCCGCGGGCGGCTCGACCGCCGCTTCGGCGCCCGTGGCCGAGCGCGGATGCGCGGCACCGCGAGCCTGTTGCCCTTCGGGCTGCGCCGCGACGCGACTGGCGAGCTGCACGTCGCCGCCTACACGATCGGCGTGAACACGCCGCCCGTCGAGCTGCTGCGCTTCTCGGGGACCGGACGCGGCCTGCAGCGCACGACGCATGACGCCTTCTTCGCCGGCCCGATCCGCCACGGGATCCAGCGGCGAGACGGCGGCGCCTTCGTGACGTCGGCCGACGAGGCGCGCGCCGTCAGGCCGGACGGCACGACCGACACCGCATTCGGCGGCGACGGCACCGTGTCGACCGGCGTGCCGAACGACTCGGCCGTGACGGCGCTCGCGCTGCGCCCGGACGGGCGCCTCCTCGTCGCGGTGCGCGGACGAGTGCGCTCCCGGCTGCTCCAGTTCACGCCTCAGGGCCAGCCGGACCCGGCTTGGCGCGCGAACGGCGTCCGCCTCCCGTTCGACGCCGACAGCCTCGAGGTGCTGCGCAACGGCGACGTCGTCGTCGCGCGCGGCGGGCCCCGGTGGATCGCGCGCGCCATCCGCCTGACGCGCAGCGGCAAGCGCCGGCTCCGATTCGGCGCGAACGGCGTCGCCGGCCGGTTCCGCTCGAAGTGGGCCGGGCTCGTCAAGGACGTCCTGCAGGACGGCCGCGGGCGCATCTACCTGCTCACCGAGTCGAAGCGGATCGGCGTGGTCGCGCTGAGCCCGCGCGGCCGCCGGATCAAGCGCTTCGGCCGCGGCGGCCGGATGGTCTTCCCCGCTCCACTCCCCGAGAACGACTTCCCCGCCGCCGACGAGGCCGCGCAGCTCCTGCCCGACCGCCGCGGCGGGATGCTCGTCATCGGCACGCGCTACCAGTACGGCATCCACCACCCGGCGTACGGCTGCGGCATCCGCGACGACTTCTGCGCCGAGGAGGTAGAGCTCGCCGTGTGGAGGCTGAAGCGCTAGACCGGGGGCGGCGTCCCGAGGCACACCGGTAGGAGCAACTCCCGCGCCGTTGAACCGTCACAGCACCGTGGCAACCCTCATCCGCAGCACGCTCGCAGTGCTCGTCCTCCTGCTCGCCGGCGCGCACGACGCCGCCGCGAAGCCGGGCGACCGCGACGCGCGCTACGGCAAGAAGGGGGTCTTCGAGACGAAGCGGCTCGACGGAGGGTGGACAGGGCTCGTGCAGCGCGACGGCCGGCTGCTCGTCGCCGGCGGGATCTTCAGCCCCGGGATCCTCCGGCTGACACCGCGCGGGCGGCTCGACCGCCGCTTCGGCAACAGCGGCCGGGCGCGGATCGCCGGGCTCCGCGACGTCCTCCCGTTCGGCCTGCGCCGCGGCCGGAACGACGAGCTGCAGGTCGCCGCCGCGACCATGACCGTCGACGCGCCGCCCGTCGAGCTCCTGCGTTTCTCGCGCTCGGGCCGCGCCCTCGGCCGCACGCCCCATCGCGACTTCTTCGCGGGCCCGATCGACAAGGCGGTCCAGCGTCCCGACGGCGGCGCCTACGTCACCAACGCCTACTACGGCGAGGTCCGCGCCGTGCGGCCCGACGGCGCGGTCGACACGGCGTTCGGGGGCGGGACGATCTCGCTCGGCGACCCGAGCACGATCGTCCGGAGCGCGATCGCGACACGCCGCGACGGACGGCTCGTGCTCGCCGTGGTCTCCGGCGACCGTCCGGAGCTTCGCCAGTACACGCGAGAAGGGCGGCCGGATCCGAGCTGGGGCGGGGACGGCGTCGTGAGCCTGCCCTTCGGAGCGACCACGGTCGCGGTGCTGCGCAACGGCGACGTCCTCGCCGCGGGCGGCGGCTTCCGCTGGCTCGCCCGCGCGGTGCGCTTCAGGCGCGACGGCACGCGCCGCATGAGCTTCGGGGCCGGCGGTGTCGGCGGCCGGATCACCGCCGCCACGTTCGGCCAGGTGAAGGACGTCGTCGAGGACGCGCGCGGCCGCCTCTACCTGCTCACGGAATCCAAGCGGATCGGCGTCGTCGCGCTGAAGGCCGGCGGCGCGCGCCTGATGCGCTTCGGCCACCGCTCGCGGATGGTGTTCCCGGTCCCGGTCCCGACCGTCGACGGGTGCCCCGCGGCCGACGAGGCCAGCCAGATCCTGCTCGATCGCCGCCGCGGGCTCCTGGTCGTCGGCACCCGCTATGAGTGCGGGTCGGCCCACCCCGCCTTCGGCTGCGACGTCCGCGACGACTTCTGCGCCTCGGACGTCCTCCTCGCCGTGTGGAGGCTGAAGCGCTAGACCGGGTGGACCGGGTTGCGCTTCGCCGGCCACTCGCGCGACTTGTGGTCGGCGGCGCGGAAGCGCCTGATCAGCTCGTCGCGGAGGTCCTCCGGCTGGATCACGGCGTCCACGACCAGCTCGCTGGCGAGGTGAAGGATGTCGATGTCCTCGGCGTACTCGTCGCGCAGCTCCGTCGTGCGCCGCGCGCGCTCGTCGGGGTCCTCGATCGCCTGGAGCTGGTTGTAGAAGACCGCGTTGACCGCGGCGCTCGGCCCCATCACCGCGATCGACGCCGTCGGCAGCGCGATGCACGCGTCGGGATCGAATGCGGGCCCCGCCATCGCGTAGAGCCCGGCCACGTAGGCCTTGCGCACGCCGACCGACAGCTTCGGCACCGTCGCCTCGGACACCGCGGAGATCATCTTCGCCCCGTGGCGGATGATCCCCTGGCGCTCGACCGCCGTCCCGATCATGAACCCCGGCACATCGGCGAGGAACAGCAGCGGCACGTTGAACGCGTTGCACAGCCAGATGAAGTGCGCGGCCTTGTCGGCGCTGTCGACGAACAGCACGCCGCCCTTCTGCTTCGGCTGGTTGGCGACGAGGCCGACGACGCGCCCGTCGAGCCGCGCGAACCCGACGACGAGCTCCTTCGCCCACCGCGGGTGGACCTCGAAGAACGACTCCGCGTCGACGAGCGAGTCGATGAGCTTCTTGATGTCGAACGGCTTGTTCTCGTCGAGCGGCACGATGTCGCGGATCGGCTCCTCCGACCCCGGCTCGGCGGGCGGCGCGACGGGCGGCGCCTCCTCCCAGTTCGAGGGGAAGTAGGACAGCCAGCGCTTGGCGAGCGCGATCCCCTCCTCGTCGGTCTTCGCGAGCTGCGTGCCGACGCCGGAGACGCCGGTGTGCATCTTCGCGCCGCCCATCTCGTCGAGCGTGACCTTCTCGCCGATGACCATCTCCGCCATCCGCGGCGACCCCAGGTACATCGACGCGTTGCCCTCGCGCATGATCACGACGTCGCAGAACGCCGGGATGTACGCGCCGCCCGCCGCGCTCGGCCCGAACAGCACGCAGACCTGCGGGACGAGCCCGCTCATCTGCACCTCGGTGTAGAAGATGCGCCCCGCGCCGCGGCGGCCGGGGAACATCTGGACCTGGTCGGTGATCCGCGCGCCGGCGCTGTCGACGAGGTAGACCATCGGCACCCGCAGGCGCAGCGCGCGCTCCTGGATGCGGATGATCTTCTCGACGGTCTTCGGCCCCCACGACCCGGCCTTCACGGTCGGGTCGTTGGCCATGCCGCAGACGGGCCGCCCGGCCACCGTGCCGGTGCCGGTGACGACGCCGTCCGCGCCGAGGCCGTCGGCCTCCCAGTTGGCGATCAGCGCCTCCTCGACGAACGAGCCCTCGTCGACGAGCAGGGCGATGCGCTCCCGGACGGGGAGCTTGCCCCGCTCGGCCGACTTGGTGCGATGGCGCTCGGGCCCCCCGGCCCGAGCGCGCTCGATCGCCGCCTGGAGGTCGCTCACAGGCGGACCTCCCGGGTGGTCTCGGCCGGCGGCGGGCCTTCGCCGGTGCCGGTGCCGACTCTGGCGCCGGGAGGTCCGTCGCCGGGCCGCAGCGCCGCCGCGGCCGCGCCGAGGAGCAGCAGCAGGAGCACGAGCGGCCAGCCGAAGAACCCGTCCTCGGCGATCGCGATCAGCGAGATGAACGCCGACAGCAGCAGGGCGGCGGCATAGCCGGGCCCGGGCTCGCGGGTGACGGCGGAGAACGCCGCGAGGCCGATGCCGAACGCGAGCACGACGATCTCCCAGCCCCAGGCAACGCCTTCGCCGCCGCCCTCGCCCTCGCCCGCGAAGAGCGGGGCGATGAAATCGACGGCGAACGTCAGCGCGAGGCCGAGGACGGCGATTCCGGCGAGCACGGTCAGCACGACGCCGTGGCGGCCGCGGTCGGGGTCGCGGCGGTGGTCGCCGGCGTGGACGGCGGCCGCCCCCGCGGTCGTGTCGGCGGTGCGCGCACCGGCTCCGAACGCGCCGTCGCGGTCGCGGTACAGCGCGATCCCCGCGGCGAGCAGCACGAGGCCCTCGACGAGCAGCACGTAGCGGAAGGTGGACGTCTTCTCCGGCGAGAAGATCCAGTCGACGGCCGTGAGCAGCGCGACCACGGCGGAGCCGGCCGCGAGCAGCGTGCAGATCGCGGAGTTGCGCCGCAGGGCGATGTAGCCGAAGACGCCCGCGAGGATCAGCGCGACCCACGTCGCGGTGCTCGACTGGAGGTCGTCGGTGTTCGCCCCGAGCAGGTCGGCGAGGCTGAACAGCGCGCCGACGGACAGCGCGAAGCCCGCGACGAGCATCGCGGAGACCCAGCCGGGCGGCGGCCCGGCCTCGGGCGCACGTCCGACGGCGACGGCGAGCAGCGCCGCCGCCGGGACCCCGGTCAGCAGCAGGTCGACGAACGCGCTCCAGTCCTCGTTGCGCGAGAGGAGCGCGTAGACGAAGAGCGCGGCCAGGATGGCCGCCAGGCCGGCGAACCGGCCACGGTCGTCGTCGAGACGCAGGACGTCAGGCATGATCACGTCACCCCCGGGTTGGGAACGGGCTGGTCGCCCGAGTAGTCGTAGAAGCCCTTGCCCGACTTCCGGCCGTACCACCCGGCGGCAAGCATCTTGCGCAGCGTCGGGGGCCGGGCGAAGCGGCGCTC
>DASZDF010000096.1:0-2918 GCA_035942275.1 Solirubrobacteraceae bacterium
GGCCTTCAGGCCCTCGAGGAAGATCTCGACGGTGAGGGAGACGCTGACGGCGCCGAGCACGATCAGCAGCGTCGACAGCGGCGCGAACGTGAACGACCGCGCGCCACCGATCGAAGCGCCGGCGCGCGTCCACAGCTCGTACGCGAGGCCGGCGGCGAGGAGGACGAGCACGAAGCTGAGCTCCAGCCCGAGCGTGAGGCCGAAGCTCGCGAGCGCGATCAACGCGAGCGGGACGTCGTTGATGAACTTCCGCCCCAGGCGGACGATCGCCATCGCGACCAGCGCGCCGACCGCGGCGTTCAGGCCGTAGAAGAGCTCCTCGAAGCGCTCGTCCAGCCCGGCCTCGACGTAGAGGACCGACAGCCCGAGCATGAGGAGGAAGCCCGGGAGCATGAACCCGAGGCCGGCGACGAACCCGCCGAGCTTGCCGCCGCGCAGCCGGCCGAAGTAGACGCACAGCTCGTGCGCCTCCGGGCCGGGGAGCACCTGGTAGACGGCGAGCGTCTTCTTGAACGACTCCTGGTCGACCCATTGCTCCTCGTCGACGCACTCCTTCGAGATCATCGCGATCTGCGCCGCCGGGCCTCCCCAGGCGAGGCAGCCGAACTTCAGGAACCGGAGGAAGAGCGATCCGAGCGAGTCGTGGTCCGCGCTCATCGACCGCGGCAGTCTGCCCGGTGTGGCTGCGCCCCGCCGCGACGCCCGCTCGTACACTGCGCCCCGTGCGGCAGGGCCCGTTCGTGCTTCGCGCCACCGCGTTGTTGTCGGTGGGCGTCCTCGTGGTTCACGAGCTGCGCTACCGGCTGGCCTTCGGCGGTCATGCCGATCACGCTCTCGAGGCCCACGGCCACGGCTACCTGAGCCTGGTCGCGCCGGTCGTCGGCCTCCTCGTGCTCGTCGCGGCCGCGCGCCTGCTCCAGCAGGTCGCCGCCGGCGCTTCGGAGGGCGCCCCGGGCTCGCTGACGCGGCAGTGGATCCTGACCGCGGTCTCGCTCGTCGTGGCGTTCACCGCCCAGGAGCTGCTCGAGGGCGCGCTCGCCCCGGGCCATCCCGCCGGCTTCGACGGCGCGTTCGGCGACGGCGGCTGGATCGCGCTCCCGCTCGCGCTGGCCGTCGGCGGCGCGATCGCGTGGTGCCTCCGCGGCGCCGATCGCCTGGTCGCGTCGGGCGTCGACGTGGGACCAGGCCTCGTGCGCCCCGTCGCCGCGGCGACCGAGAGAGCGCACCTGCCGGCGACCTCCTCCGCGAAGGTCCGGTCGCCGCTGGCAACGCGTGCGGCGGGCCGCGCGCCCCCGCTCGTCTGCGTGTAGCTCGAACCGCCGTGACGGCCGGACGGCCGTCCGCTCACGCAGACCCTCGATGGAGGCTGGCTCTTGCCGGACCCCGGAATCCAACTGAACATGGCACCGCTCGCCCACGCGGGCCACTGGCTCGCCGACCTGCTCTACGTCCTGCCGGTCGTCGTCGTGGTGGGCTGGATCGCCGTGCGCGCGCTGCTCGACCGGAGGCGCAGCCCGTGAGCGGCGCCGCCCACTGGCACGGGCTCGTCCACCCGTCGATCCGCCGCTCGCGCGCGGGCCTGCGCGCGGTCGGGCTGGCCCTGCTCGTCCTCGCCATCCTCGTCAGCGCCTGCGTCGCCGGCTACGAGTCCGTCCACCGCCTGATCGACCCGCAGCAGGTCGACGCGCTCGGGGCGCTCGCCGCGGCCGGCGCCGTCGGCTTCGTCGGCAACCTGGTCGCGGCGTGGGTCCGGACGCGGGCGGGCCGCAGGCTCGACAGCCCGGCATCACCTGGCAGTCCTGGCGCACCGTCCGCGCCGGGCCACAACACGAACACCACCACGAAGGGGAGGACCATGTCGACCACCAGCGCTCCTGAGCAGCGCGAGCAGGGCCCGCCGGCGGATCCCGACTACCAGCCGCCGCGGCTCAAGTTCCTGCTCGCCGGGATCGTCGTCGCCCTCGCCGCGGTGGGCGTGATCCTGCTGTTCGGCGGCGGCAGCAGCGAGCCGTCCAAGCCGGCATCCGCGCAGGACCTGCCGTTCGTGGACGGCACGCTCGTGGTCGCGGATGAGACGCGGCTCGTGATGCGGCCGTTCGACGGCGGCGCCGAGGTGCAGTTCACCATCCGGCCCGAGGACGTCGGCAACTTCGACATCGCGCACCTGCAGTCGCACTCCTCGGTCGGGATCCCGACGCGGATCTACTACGACGAGGAGGGCGGCACGAAGTACGCCGTCTACAAGGAGGACGCGCCGGTCAACAGCCAGCGGTAGGAGGCATGACGCGGCTCACGATCACCGCGGCGACGGCCGCGGCGGGACTCCTCGCGCTCGCGCCGGCGGCCTCGGCCCACGGCGTGCAGGGCCGCGCGGAGACGCCGATCCCGATCTCGGCGTTCTTCTGGGTGGCGGGCGCGGTCCTCGTGGTGTCGTTCGCCGTCCTCGGGCTCGGCTGGTCGCGGCCGCGGCTGACCACCGTGCCGTGGCGGCCGGCGCCCGGCCGGCTCGACCGGATCGCGACGTCGCCGCGGACGCTGTGGATCGTCCGCCTGATCGTGCTCGCGGCGTTCCTGCTGATCCTGGCCGCGGCGGCGTTCGGCTCGACGCGCCTCAGCGAGAACATCGCCCCGCTGACCATCTTCGTCGTGTGGTGGGCGGGGCTGGTGCCGGTCTCCGTCGTCTTCGGGAACGTCTGGCAGGCCGTCAACCCGTGGGTCACGATCGCGCGGCTCGCGCGGCTGCCCGACGAGACGCGACACGAGCCGCCGCGCGGGATGGGGTGGTGGCCCGCGGCGGAGCTCCTCGTGCTGTGGGCGTGGGTGGAGCTCGTGTACCCGACGGCGGGCCGGCCGCGCCTCATCGCGGCGCTGGTGATCGCGTACACGCTGCTGACGCTCGCGGGGATGGTGCGCTACGG
>DASZDF010000097.1:0-4962 GCA_035942275.1 Solirubrobacteraceae bacterium
ACGCGCAGGTCGCCGAGCATCTTGCCCTTGTGGGTGAGGAACGCCGCGTAGCAGCCGCCGCCGGGCTGCAGCGCGACGATGTCGTTCGTCACCTGCCCGTTGAGGAACTCGCGCGCGTCCGCGCCGGTCAGCTCCAGCTTCCCGCGCTCGGAGCGGTCCACCAGCCCGCACGCCGTCGTCAGGACCGCGTACTCGTCGGTGAGGGTCGTCGCCACGCCTCCGATGGTAGTTTCGACCGTTCCATGGGCCTCGCCGACACCTTCCAGCAGATCGTCGACTCGCTCCCCGACGACTGGACGGACCTCGAGCTGGACGTCCGGATCTTCGACGAGGCGCGCTACGTCGAGGCGGCGACGTACATGGTCGTGGTCAACGCGCAGCCGTACTCCAAGCACGACTGGCACTGGCGCGTGATGGTCGCGCACCGCTTCGGCCACGCCGCCGCCGCGCCGCCGACGCACGGCACGCTGAAGAACCTCGACGAGGCAGGGATCGAGGGCGAGCTGCGCGTCCGCGAGGTCAAGCAGGGCCGCGCCGAGATCGTGCCGATGTGGGGTCGGCCCGAGTCGGTGCGCGAGGAGTTCCGGAAGTCGCGCGCGCAGTGAGCCGCGTCCTCGCGCTGGTCCCCGACCTCCTCTTCGGCTCCAAGGTCAAGGCCATGCTCGACGCCGCGGGGCACGAGGTCGAGATGGCGCAGTCCGAGACCGACGTCTGGGACCAGATCGCGGGGACCGACGTCCTCGTCGTCGACCTGACGACCGACGACGTCGACGGCACGAAGCTGCTCGACACGCTGCGCGCCGGCGGCGAGGCCGGCCGGGTGAAGGCGCTCGCCTTCTACTCCCACGTCGACGTCGACGTGAAGCGCGAGGCCGAGCAGGCGGGCTTCGACCTCGTCGTCCCGCGCTCGCGCATGGCGCGCGAGGGCGCGGACCTCGTGGGCCGCCTGTCCAGCGACTGACCCGATCCGTTCAAAGCGGGCGCGGGGATGCCGACGCTCCGGATGACCATGCGTCACCGCTCGCTGCTCATCGCGCTCCTGCTCGTCGCCGTCGCGGCGCCGGCCGCGCACGCGTTCCGCCTGCCCGACGCCCTCGGCGTCGTGAAGAACAACCCCGCGAACCGGTTCGTGAACATCGAGATCGACCCGGAGGAGTACGACGCGGCGAGGAAGTGCACCCCGAAGGCCGCGCGGCCGGGCGTCGTCGCGCTCACCGCCTGGCTGCAGCGCAACGCGCACGGCGTGTTCTGGGGGAGCTACCGCTGCGAGAAGTGGGGCAAGGGCTCGGCGTCGCTGCACGCCGAGAACCGCGCGATCGACTGGCACCTCGACGCGTACGACCCCGCGCAGAAGGCGCACGCCGCGGCGCTCATCGCGCTGCTCCTCGCGCCCGACACCGCGGGCAACCCGCACGCGCTCGCGCGCCGCATGGGCGTGCAGGAGATCATCTGGGACTGCTCCTACTGGGGCGCCGGGATGACCGACTTCAAGAAGTACTCCGCGTGCTTCAAGGAGGACGGCCGGCCGAACAAGAAGGTCGACCGCACGACCGCCCACCGCGACCACATCCACTTCGGGCTGTCGAAGGCGGGCGCGGCGGGGCGGACGACGTTCTGGCAGGTCGGCTAGCGGCGCGCGCGCCGCTCAGCCGAGCAGGAACGCCTTCTCGACGGCGGGCGCCTCGCGCACCAGCCCGAACTCCTCCGCCCACTTCGCCCACGCCGTCAGGCGCGCGCGGTCGAGCTCGCCGAACCGCGCCGCTCCCGCCGTGAACGCGGAGCCGAGCGCTCGCAGCTCGTCCAGCACCAGCTCGCGGTCCAGCCCGCGGTTGCGCCTGACGAGGGTCTCCGCGGCCAGCTCCGGGTCCTTCAGCGCCTCGTCGTAGCCGCGGCGCAGCGCGACGATCGTCTTGTCGACGAGGTCGCGCTCCTCGTCGAGCGTCTCACGGGTCACGCACAGGACGAGCTCCGGATACGCGGGCGCGCCGTACTCGTCGACGCGGAACTCGCGGAAGCGGCCGGGGCCGCCGCGCTTGCGCAGCGCGACGCCCTCCGTGTTCCAGAACGCCGTGGCGGCGGCCACGCGGCGGCTCAGCAGCGCGGGCACGGCGTTGAAGCCGATCGTCACCTGCTCGACGCGGTCCGGGTCCCCGCCCGCGCCCTTGACCACGGATCGGAGCACCGCCGTGTCGCTCGGCAGCCCGGCGACGCCCGCGCGGCGTCCCTCGAGCGCCTTCGGCGTGCGGACGTCGCGCTGCGCGATCACCGCCGCGAGCGGCTTCTGGACGAGCGCCATGACCGCGACGACGTCGCGCCCCTCCTGCCGCGCCAGCGCGAGGTCGGCGATGTCGAGGATCGCCAGGTCGGCGCGGCCGGTCTGCAGCAGCCGCACGGAGTCCGTCGAGCTGGAGGGGGCGCGGACGCGCAGCCGCAGGCCCTCGCCGCCGTCGAAGTCCCGCGCGAGCGCGGTGTAGATCCCGGCGTGCACGGCGTTCGGCGTGAAGTCGAGGATCAGCGTGCCGTCGTCGGTCCCGCCACCGCCGGCCGCCGAGCCGCAGCCGGCCGCGAGTGTCAGCACGCCAACCACGGCCGCCGTCAGGGCGGAGCGCACCGCCGGAGTGTGACGTACCATCCGCGCCGCTGGACGTCAGACCGCCCCGGACCTCGGAGGACCAGTGGAAGCCCGTACCGCATCAGGCGCACACACCGCCCGCCCCGACCGCGACAACGACGACCTGCGTCGGCGGGGCCCGGACGCGTACGCGGCGGAGCTCATCGGCACGCTCCTCCTCGTCTTCTTCATCGGCGCTGTCGTGTCGATCAACTCGGCCGACGGCCTCGGCTTCACCGACTGGTCGGTCATCGGCCTGCTGCACTTCCTGCTGCTGACGATGCTCGTCTACACCGTCGGCCACGCCTCCGGCGCGCACTTCAACCCGGCGGTCACCGTCACGCTCGCGGCGCTGCGCAAGATCGGGCCGATCGACGCCGCGATCTACATCGTCCTGCAGATCATCGGCGCGATCCTCGGCGCGCTGCTCGTCAAGCTCCTGCTCAGCGACGAGGGCGACGCCTCCGGCTACGGCGCGACGACGATCTCCGACCAGTTCCTCCAGGGCAAGGCGCTCGCCGGCTTCCTCGCGGAGCTCATCGGCACCTTCGCGCTGATGTGGGCGATCATGGGCGTCGCGGTCAACCCGAAGGGCGCGCGCGACTGGGCGGGCATCGTCATCGGCGGCACGCTCGGCTTCGCGGTCATGGTCATGGGCCCGCTCACCGGCGCCGGCCTGAACCCCGCCCGCGCGTTCGGCCCGTCGCTCGTCGGCGGCGGCGAGGCCGCGGGCGACTTCATCGTCGCCTACACGCTCGGGCCGATCGTCGGCGCGCTGCTGGCCGGCGTCCTCTACACCGCGCTCATCCTCGCGCCCGAGGGCCGCGCGCCGGGGCGGCGGGAGATCGACACCCTCAGCGGCGCTTCGGAGAGCGAGCGCGGGAGCGACCCGGTGATCGACCGCGCGGCGAGCGGCGGCGGCCGGGAGGCCGACCCGCTCGGGCCGGGGGGCGCGGGGACCGAGGGGAGCACCGGGACGCAGAGCCGCGTCATCCGGCCGGACGACCCGACGCCGTAGACTCGGCGCCGTGCGGCGCCGCGTCACCTTCTCGCGCAACGTCACGCTGTCGCTGTCGCGGACGTGCAGGTGCTTCTGCAAGTACTGCGCGTTCGCGACGCACCGGCCGCACCTGCACACGCCCGACGAGGTCGTCGCGCTGCTCGACGGCGCGAAGCGCCGCCGGGTGAAGGAGCTGCTGGTCCTGACCGGCGAGGCCCCCGACCACAACGCGGGCGTGAGCGCGCAGCTCGCCGAGTGGGGGTTCGAGGACTTCGTCGCCTACGTCGTCTGGGCGTGCGAGCAGGGGCTCGAGCGCGGGTTGCTGCCGCACACGAACCTCGGCGTGCTCGACCGCCGCGACCTCGAGCGGCTGCGGGAGGTCACGGCGTCGCAGGGGCTCATGCTCGAGTCGGTCAACCCGGACCTCGTCGCGCACCAGGGTTCGCCGACGAAGCACCCGGCGGCCCGCCTCGACACGATCCGCGCCGCGGGCGAGCTGCGGATCCCGTTCACGAGCGGGATCCTCGTCGGCATCGGGGAGTCGGAGGAGGACCGCGTCGCGGCGCTCGAGACGCTGGCCGCCGTGCACGCCGAGTTCGACCACCTCCAGGAGGTCATCCTCCAGAACTTCGTCCCCCACCGCCGCTACTACGGCGAGGAGCCCGCGGAGATCGCGACCGACGCGGCCGAGGAGTTCTGGCGGACGGGGCTGCACGACGGACCGGTCCTCGACGCGCCGGCGTGGTCGTCGCCCGTCGGGATCGACGACATGAAGCGCCTGATCGCCGAGGCGCGGCGGCTCATGCCCGACGTCGGCATCCAGGTCCCGCCGAACCTCGCCGACTGGTGGCCGGAGCTGGTCGCCGCGGGCGCGACCGACCTCGGCGGCCTCAGCGCCAACGGCGACCACATCTCGCCCGAGCACCCGTTCCCGTCGCCGACGCAGGTCCGCAAGCGGCTCGCACAGGACGGCGTCGCGCTGACCGAGCGCCTGTGCGTCTACCCGCAGTACATCGACCCGGACTGGATCGCGCAGGGCGTGCTCGACGTCGTCAAGAGCGACTACTGGTCGTTCATCCCCCGGCGCGGCTCCGGCCGGCGCGACGAGCGGGTCATCCGGCGCGACCTCGTCCCCGGCGCGATCGCCAAGGGCCGCGACGGGGTGTGGCTATCGGAGGACGAGCTGACCGCGCTGTTCGCCGAGACGCGTCCGGAGGCGATCGAGGACCTCCGCCAGGCGGCCGACGAGCTGCGCGCGGAGGTCGCGGGCGACGAGGTCACCTACGTCGTCAACCGCAACATCAACGTCTCGAACGTCTGCATCGTCGGCTGCGCGTTCTGCGGCTTCGGC
>DASZDF010000098.1:0-6388 GCA_035942275.1 Solirubrobacteraceae bacterium
TCTTGAACCGCAGCCCGTACGTCAGCCGCAGGCCGGGCAGGCAGTCCGTGCGCTGGCGGCACTCGGGCGAGCCGTACACGGTGAGGTCCTTCTCCTTGCCCTTCAGGTCGCTGATCTGCTGGAGCCCGAGGCGCTCCGCGGTCTCCTGCGTCACCGCCACCTCGTGCGATGACGTGAACGGCGTCGGCGGGTACGCGGTCAGCATGTCCCTCGCGAAGCAGAGCTTCGTCTGCTCGTAGGCCAGTGCCGGGTCCTTCGGGATCTCCTCGGTGGCGACCTCGCACAGCGAGAGCAGGGCGGTCCCGGTGTACTCCGGGTAGCCGTCGATCTCGCCCTGCTTGAGCGCCTTCTGCGCGGTCTTCTCGTCGCCGAGGTCGAGCGACTTGTCGACCTTGTAGCCGGCGGCCTCCAGCGCCTGCGCGTAGATCTCGCCGAGCACCTTCTGCTCGGTGAAGTTCTTCGAGCCGACCGTGATCGACGTCTTCGCGTTGGCCTGGTTGCGCGCGATCTGACCCTCGGTGGCCTCCGTGGTCTGCGCGGTCGTCTCCTCGCCGGGGCTGCCGCTGTCCTCGTCGTCGCCGCACGCGGAGACGATGAGAGACAGCGAGATCATGCATGCAAAGAGGGTCAGCAGGGCGAACAGCTTGCGGTGCTTCATGCGGGTACGGGCCTCCTCTGAGAGGGCAGGGGATCGGCCCAGCGCTGTGCCAGGCCGAAGGTGACTTCCGTCGCCACGGCGAGCGCGGCGACGACGATCGAGGCGCCGAGCCGGCCGGCGTCTCCGTAGACACTGAACGAGATGATGGGGTCGCCGAGGGAGCTGACGCCGGCGAGCGGCGCGATCGTCGCCGTGGCGACGACGTTGACCGCCGACGGCCTGATCCCGCCCATCACGAGCGGCAGCGCGAGGGGCAGCTCCACGCGGCGGACGACCTGGAGCCCGGTCATCCCCATGCCGCGCGCGGCGTCGACGGCCTCGGGCTCCACCTGGCGGATCCCCACGTAGGCGTTGGCGAGGATCGGCGGGATCGCCAGCAGCGCGAGCGCGAGCGCGATGTTGACGAAGCCGGTCCCGAGGAAGGCGAAGAAGATCGCGATCAGCGCGATCGAGGGCACCGCGCGCCCGACGTTGGCCACGCCGACGGCGAAGAACGTCCCGCGGCGGGTGTGCCCGAGCCAGACGCCGATCGGGACGGCCACGGCGATGCCGATCGCCATCGCGGCCGCGGAGAGGGCCAGGTGGTCCCACAGCAGGCCGAGGAGCTGCGTTCCGCCGACCTCGCTGCCGCCGGCGCGCGACTCCTGCGCGACGAAGATGAACTCGATCGCGTCGCCGAAGTCCGACAGCGCGGAGCCGAGGATCATGCGCTCACCGCCCGCGTCCACGGCGTCAGCGCTCGCTGGACGAGCAGGATGAGCCCGTCGAGCGTCGCCGCGAGCACGACGCAGAGCACGCTGCAGATCACGACGTTCGACTTGAACGCCAGGTCGGCGTTGATCTGCTCGCCGAGCCCGCCGGCGCCCGCGAAGAACGCGAGCGCGACGAGGCCCACCGTCGTCGTCGACGCGACCCGCAGGCCCGCGAGGATCGCCGGCAGCGCCAGCGGGATCTCGACCCGCCACAGCAGCTGCCGGCGCGTAAGCCCCATCCCGCGTCCCGCGTCGCGCGACTCCTCGGGCACCGAGTCGAGGCCGTCGATCATGTTGCGGAACAGGATCAGCAGCGTGTAGGCGACGAGCGCGATCAGGGCGGTGGTCCGGCCGCGGCCGGTGAGCGGCAGCAGCAGGAAGAAGGCCGCGACGCTCGGAATCGTGTAGAGGATCCCGGTGACGTTGACGATCGGCCCGACGAGCCGGCGGTGCCGGTGCGCGACCAGCGCGAGCGCCGCGGCGATCACGAACCCGATGGCGACGGCGACGAGCGTCAGGTAGACGTGCTCGCCGAGCGGCGCCCAGTAGCGGTCCAGGTTGTCGGCGATCCAGTTCGGGCAGAAGCCGTTGTCGGCGACGCACGAGCGCTCGCGGAAGTCGTCGCGGATCTCGAACTGCGCGACGATCATCCGCGCGAGGGGGCGCCGGCCTCGCGGCGCAGCTTGGCGTGGACGGCGTCGACGGTGAGGCAGCCGAGGACCTGGCCGCCCTCGGCCACCGGCAGGCGGCCCTCGGGCTCCTGGAGCAGGGCGGCCAGCGCGTCGCGCAGGGACGTGGCGGGGGAGAGGGGCGTGTCGGAGGACGCGACGGCGCCCACCGGCTCGAGCTCGACGTCGGAGACCTGGAGGAGCGCGAGGCGCTTGAGCGAGCGGTCGGGCCCGACGAACTCCTCCACGAACGCGTCGGCGGGGCGCAGCAGCAGCTCGCCCGGCGTCGCGTACTGCGCGAGCTCGCCGCCCTGGCGCAGGACCGCGATCCGGTCCCCGAGACGGATCGCCTCGTCGATGTCGTGGGTCACGAAGACGATCGTCGTCGATACGCGCTCCTTCAGGCGCTCGAACTCGTCCTGGAGGCGGTCGCGCGTGATCGGGTCCAGCGCGCCGAACGGCTCGTCCATGAGCATCAGCGGCGGGTCGGCCGCGAGCGCGCGCGCCACGCCGACCCGCTGGCGCTGACCGCCCGACAGCTGCGCGGGGTAGCGGTCGGCGAGCTCGGGCTCGAGCCCGACGAGCGCGACCAGCTCGCGCGCGCGCTCCGCGATCCGCTGCTTCGGCCAGCCGAGGAGCTGCGGCACCGTCCCGATGTTCTGCAGCGCCGTGCGGTGCGGGAAGAGGCCGACGTGCTGGATGACGTAGCCGATGTGCCGGCGCAGCTCGGCGGGCTTCGCCTCGCGCACGCTCCTGCCGTCGATGAGGATGTCGCCCGAGGTCAGATCGACCATCCGGTTGACCATCCGCATCGCGGTCGTCTTGCCGCTGCCCGACGGCCCGACGAGGACGCAGGTCTCGCCGGGCTCGACCCTCAGGGACAGGCCGACGAGCGCCGGTGCGCGCGCACCGGCGTACTGCTTCGACGCCTCTCTGAACTCGAGCGCGGCGGGCACTGGCCTACGGGAGCTCGACGCGCTCCAGCCACCAGGCGCGCACGGCGCCGATGAGATCGATGAACTCGGGGAGCTCGAGCGGCTTGCGGAGGTAGGAGTTGGCGTTCAGGTCGTACGCGCGGCGCACGTCCGCGGGCGCGCGCGAGGTGGTGAGGATCACGACGGGCGTGCGGCGGACCTGCTCGGACGCGTGGGAGCGGATGGCCTGGAGCACGTCGAAGCCCGACATGCCCGGCAGCTTGAGGTCGAGCAGGACGAGGCGCGGCGGCCGGTCGGCGCGGTCGTCGATCATCGCCATCGCCTCCTCGCCGTCGCGGGCGACGGCCAGGCGGTCGGCGATGCCCTCGGACTCGAAGGCGAGCCGGGTGAACTCGACGTGGACGTCGGCGTCCTCGACGAGGAGCACGTCCCCGGCGGCGGTCATCGCGCCCCCACCGGGTCGCCCTCGCGCTGCCGCTGGGCGGGCTGGGCCACGTTGTCGGGCAGGGTGATGAAGAAGGTCGAGCCCTCGCCGAGGGCGGACTCGACGCGGATCGAGCCGCCCGCGTTCTCGACGATGCGCTTGACGAGCGCCAGCCCCAGGCCGGTGCCCTCGAACCGCTCGTCGCCGTGGAGTCGCCGGAACATGCCGAAGATCTTGTCGTGGTCCTTGGGGTCGATGCCGATGCCGTTGTCGCGCACCGAGACCTCCCAGCCGCCCGGCGAGCGCCGCGCCTCGGCGTGGACCTCGGGCGGCGCGTCGCCACGGTACTTGACCCCGTTGCCGATGAGGTTGGCGAAGAGCTGCGTCATCTGGCCCGCGTCGGCGGAGACCGTCGGCAGCTCGCCGCGGGTGACCGTCGCCCGGCTGTCCTCGATCGTCGCCTGGAGCTGCTCGAGCGCGGCGTCCCACGCGCGGTTGAGGTCGACGGCCTCCGGCGCCCGCTCGCTGCGCCCCGCTCGGGAGTAGGTGAGGAGGTCGTCGATCAGCGTGGACATCTGGCGGGTCCCGCGCAGGGCGTATTCGACGTACTCCTTCGCACGCCCCTTCAGTTCACTTCCGTGGCGCAGCTCGAGCAGCTGCAGGAACCCGTTCACGGTGCGCAGCGGCTGCTGGAGGTCGTGCGAGGCGAGGAACGCGAAGCGCTCGAGCTCCTCGTTCGAGCGGGCCAGCTCGGCCTGGCTCGCCTGGAGGTCGGCGGTGATCTGGTCGGCGATCAGGACCGCCCGGCGCTGCGCGCTGCGCGCGAGGGAGATGGCGGCGGTGGCCAGCAGCGCGACGACGAGGCCCAGGATCGCGATCAGCCACGGCATGGCCCGCTCGCTGCCGCCCACGAGCGCCTCGTCGGTCTGGTAGTAGATCCGCCACTGCCGGCCGGCGATCTGGGTGTCGAGGATGCGGCTGTCGTCGCCGTCGGCCCGCGGCGCCTGGGCGCCGCCGCGCAGGTCGAACGCCTCGTCGCCGGCGCGCAGGCGGCTCGGCACCGTGCCGACCGCGCCGACGTCGTAGATCTCGAGGTCGACGCCCGGCCCGGTCTGGACCGCGCTGCGGATGAGGTCGGGCAGGCGGATGGCCACGAAGGCCGCGCCGCGGAAGAGCGCGATGCGCTTGTCGGCGGAGGGGCGCTGCTGGGTGCCCGCGTAGCGCGGGAGCATGATCAGCAGGCCCTCCTGGTCGGTCTCCTCGGTGACGAGGCGCAGCGGGGCGGTGGCCGCGGGCCTCGCCCCGTCGCGCGCCAGGCCCAGCGCCGTGCGCCGCGAGGCCTCCGACATCAGGTCGAGCCCGTAGGCCGCCTCGTTGGGCTGCACGGGATGCAGGTAGGTGATGGCGACGGTGCCCGGGCGCTCGGCGTTCGGGCGGATTACGAAGTCGGGGTAGCCGACGTTCGCGGCCTTCGCGTCGCGGTCGACGGCCCGGATGAACTCGTCGCGCCGGACGTCGGGGACGAGGTCGGCGTAGCCGAGCGCGAGGACGCCGGGGTAGCGCCGGGCGACCTCCTGGGTGTTGAGGAAGGTCTCGTACTCGGCGTGGGTCAGCTCCTCGGAGCCGGTGAACGCCCCGCGGAGGCCGAACAGCTTCTCCGTGTAGGTCTCGATCCGGCGGTCGATCGACCCGACGACCGACTGGGCGCGCTCGTCGAGGAGCTGGTCGGCGCGGCGGTCGACCTGGCGCGCGGTGAACACCGCAGCGATGACGGTGACCGCGGCGAGGCCGAGGAAGACGGCGAGCGCGAGCGTCGAGGGGCGCCTCACGGCGACTACGCTAGCCGAGCCCCGCGGCCCGGCGCGCGCTGTCGTGTGCAGCGTCCTCGAAGCGGTCGTCGAGCGGGGCGAGCTCGTCGACGCCCGCGCCCCGCGCGATGAGCCAGTCCGCGAACCAGGCGTTCTTCGGCAGCAGCGGCCCGTGGAGGTAGGTGCCGATGACGCTGCCGCGCCGGACGCCCTCGTAGCCGCTGGCCCCGTCGTTCCCGTGGCCCTTCAGCACGCGGCCCAGCGGCTGCTCGGCGCCGCCCAGGTGCGTCCGCCCGCCGTGGTTCTCGAACCCCGCGAGGACCCGGCCCCGGCCGCTCCCGTCGAGGTCGACCTCGATGGCGACGTTGCCGATCAGCCGGTCGCCCCCCTCGGCGCGGACCGTGTGCAGGTCGACGAGGCCGACGCCGGGGATCTTCTCCTCGCCCAGCTCGTAGGAGTGGCCGAGGAGCTGGTAGCCGCCGCAGACGCCGAGCACGAGCGCCCCGCGCTGCGCCGCGGCGTGGAGCGCCTCGCGCTTGGTCTCGACGAGGTCGTACGCGCACAGGCGCTGGTCGCGGTCCTGGCCGCCGCCGAGGTAGAAGAGGTCGTGGGCGTCCGGGTCGATCTCGTCGCGCAGGCCCGCGGACGTGACGGTGAAGCCGATCCCGCGCCAGGCGCAGCGGCGTTCGAGCAGCAGCAGGTTGCCGCGGTCGGCGTAGATGTTCATGAGGTCCGGATAGAGGGCGCAGACGCGCAGGTCAGCCACGGAGCAGCGCCACCTCGCTCGCGACGTGGTCGGCGGTCTCGGCAATCGCGCGCGCGGGCTCGGGCCGGAAGCCGAGCGCCGCCGCCTCGGCGTTGAGGCGCTCGACGGTCACCCGGTCGAGGCGGATGCGGTTCTCCTCGACGGTGCGCTCGCCGGCCGGGCCGACCCGCTCGCGCAGGCGCTCGAGCACGAACCCGTCGCCGTCGGCGCGAACGGCGATCGGGCGGCTCGCGTAGACGACGCCGTCGACCTCGCGCATGTCGGGAGCGACCTCGACCTGGCCCGTCGTGAGACCATCAAAGGGCTCGAGCGTGTTCGCGAGCGCCGCCGCGAGGAGCGCGCCGGGCCGCAGGTGGCGCCGGGCGCAGCGCAGGAAC
>DASZDF010000099.1:0-5138 GCA_035942275.1 Solirubrobacteraceae bacterium
CCTCCAGCTCGACCCGGACCTCCGCTCGATCGTGACCGTCGCCGCGTCGCCCGGCCGGACCTGGCCCCACAGCCGCGCGCCGCCGCGCCTGGCGCGCTCGGCCCAGAACGGCGACGGGAACACCGAGAACGCCGGCTTGCGCTCGCCGCTCAGGTACTTCACGCCCGACTGCCAGCCGCCGCCGACCGCGTTCTCGGGCTCGTCCTCCCAGACGTACCAGGTCAGGTTCCGCACGCGCGGGTTCCGCCACGCCAGGTAGGCCGACTGCGCGAGCCAGCGCGCCTGCTCGGCGGCGGAGACGCCGAGCACGCGGTCGGGCGGCTTGGTCTGGTACGCGTACTCGTCGAGGTAGATCGGCAGCCGCTTCGTCCCGCGCGCCCGCACGCCGCCGGCGCGCACCACGCGGTCGATCGTCGACGTCACCTGCGAGAGGTCGGCCATGTGCGCCTGGTCGCCGATGTGGTCGGGCTGGTTGGGCGCGAGCTTCAGCCCGTGCGGGTGGTAGGCGAGCCCGTTGGCGCCGGCCGGCTTGAACCCGCGGCAGAAGCTCGAGCGGACCTTCTTGTAGCGCCTGGAGACGCAGCCGAGCTCGCGCAGGAAGAGCAGCGGGCGGATCGCGCCGCCCGGCGACGTCCCCGACGAGCCGCGCGGCGCGAGCGCGCCGACGAGGACCTCCGCGCCCGGGTCCGCGGCGCGGATCGCCGGATCGGCCTCGCGCACGATCCGGCGGTAGTGGTGCGGCGAGTACGGCGTGCAGCGGCGCCCGACGCACTGCGACTGCGGCTGGAACCACAGCGTCACGTTCGGCTCGTTCCAGAGGATGTACCGGTCGACCATGCCGCCGTAGCGCGTCGCGACCGCCCGAGCGAACTCGGCGAAGCGGGTGGGGGAGGGCTTGAAGCGTGGGTTGTCCTTCACCGGGAACTCGCTGCCCCACACCGGTCCCCAGCCGGTGACGGTCAGCATCACCCGCAGCCCGCCGCCCGTCGCCATGCCGATCGCGCGGTCGAGCGCGGTCCAGTCGTAACGCGGGTCGGCGTGGTTCGCGGCGTCGAAGCCCTCCGGCGGCCTGCGTGCCTCGGGCTCCGGCGCGTAGACGCCCCAGCGCACGACGATCCGCACCGCGTCGACGCCGGCGGCCCGCCACTCCTCAACCGCGCGCGACGCCTGCTCGGCGCTGCCGAGCATCAGCCGGTCGTCGGCGACGCCGACCTCCATCGACTTCGACGCGCCCGCGGGCGCGGCGGCGAGCAGCGCGACGAGGACGGCGAGCACCAGGACGCGGGCTGTCATGACGCGGGCTAGCCGACGGCCTGCGGGAGGCTGGGGAGCGGGAACGCCGGGTTCCAGATCGCTCGCAGCTGACCCGGTCCCGGGTACGACACGCGCGCGGCGAAGTACCCCATCGCGTTCGTCACGACGATCGGGCCGCCGACGTCGTTCCATGCGTTGCTGCCGGGCGGCTGGTGCTGGATCTGCACGGTGTCCTGCGACCCCGGCGGCAGCGCGTTCGGCCGGAACCGCAGCTGGCCCCAGACGTTCGCGGTGTTGAACCCGGCCGGGCTCGCGATGAACGGGAAGTAGTAGGCGTTCGCGGCGGGCTTCGGCTGGTCGTTGTTGTAGTAGAGGCCGGACTGGTAGGTGAACCAGTACGGCTTCGTGCCGCGCCGCGCGCTCGCCACCGGCGCGACGTCGCGCAGGAGGAACTGCGTCTGGGCCGCGATCCGCGGCGTCAGGTAGGCGAGCAGCTCGCCGAGCTGGTTCCACTCGGCCTGCCGCGCGAGCGGGACGCCGCTGTACGGGTCGGGCGGGTTGGTCTCGAACCCGAACTCCGTCATGTACGCCGGGAGGCCCGACTCGACGTTGCGGGTCCGGCGCGCGAGCGAGTCGATGAGCTGCGTCAGATGGCTCACGTTGGCCATCGTGATCGAGTCGGGATGCCGGTCGCGCACGAGCGGCGAGACGTTCTTCGTGTACGGGTGGTGCGCCACGCCGGTCGCGCGGATCGGGCCGTACTTGTCGAACATGGTGCAGCCGAACGCACGCGGGCTCTGGCACAGCAGCTCGCGGTAGAAGCGCTTGGGGCGGATCGGCGAGATCTGGTTGCGCAGGCTCGAGCCGAGCGGCGCCGTCTCGCCGAAGAGGATCGTGTCGCGGCCGTGGCCCGTCGCGTCGAGCGCGGCGCGGCCGCGCAGGAACAGCTCGCGGGCCATCGCCGGCGAGCGCATCTTCCCGCCCTCGTACTGCGGCGCCAGCCAGCCGCCCTGGTTGGGCTCGTTGAGCAGCGACCAGAACGAGACGCGCGGGATCGCCTGGCGGCCGTCGTTCTCGTCCCTGTAGCGACCCGAGAAGCGCCGTCCGACGGCCTCGACGAACTTCGCGAACTCGCCGGTCTTCGGCTTCCACGCGCGCCTGACGACGTCGCGCAGCCCCCGCGGGGCGCGGCCGCGCGTCCACGGCGGGCCGGGCGGCGTGACGTTGAAGTACACGCCCAGCCCGAGCGAGCGGGCCGACCGCACGAGGCGGTCGTAGCGGTCCCAGTTGCGGGTCGGGTAGTCGCTCGGGTCGCGGGGGTTGAAGCGCGCTCCCGGCCGCGTGCGCTCGGCGACGACGCTCCACAGCACGGTGACGCGGACGTAGTCGACGCCCAGCGCCTTCATCCGCCGCATCGCCTCGTCGCGCGTGGGGTCGTCGCGGTAGAGGAGCAGGTCGTCGTCCATCATGATCGAGAGCTGCTGGTCGCCCGCCTGGGCGGCGGCCGGGAGGAACGCGAGCACGGCGAGGCACGCGGCGAGGGCGGGGCGGATCACGCCCCTAGTGAACCGCATCCTGCGATCAGAGTTGCGCCGTGCTGGCATACGCTGTCGCCGATGCGCCTGAGCCGACTGTTCCTGCCCACCGAGCGCCAGCCGCCCGCCGACGCGGAGGCCGTCTCGCACAAGTTGATGGTTCGAGCCGGTCTGATCCGGCAGGTCGGCGCGGGCCTCTGGTCGTGGCTGCCGGCCGGCTGGCGCACGCACGAGCGGATCGTCCAGATCGTCCGCGAGGAGATCGACGCGATCGGCGGCCAGGAGATGCTCATGCCGGTCATGCACCCGGCGGAGCTGTGGAAGAAGAGCGGTCGGTACGGCTTCCCGGAGCAGTTCCGCCTCCACGACCGCAAGGGCGCCGAGCACGTCCTCGCGATGACGCACGAGGAGGTCGTGACGCTGCACGTCGCGAACGCCGTGAAGTCCTACCGCGACCTGCCGAAGATCCTCTACCACTTCCAGGTCAAGGAGCGCGACGAGCCGCGGCCGCGCGCCGGCGTGCTGCGGACGCGCGAGTTCATCATGAAGGACTCGTACACGTTCGACCGCGACGCGGAGGGGCTGCAGGCCGGCTACGACCTCCACGCCCAGGCGTACGCGCGGATCATGGACCGCTGCGGGCTGGAGTGGTACGAGGTCGAGTCGGACGTCGGGATGATGGGCGGCTCGATGGCGCACGAGTACATGGCGCCGTGCGCGGCGGGCGAGAACGAGGTCGCGCTCGCGCCCGGGTACGCCGCCAACGTGGAGATCGCGAGCGCCGAGGCGCAGGCGGTCCCGCACACGACGCTGAGCGGCGCGCTCTCGACGCCGGACGCGACGACGATCGAGGCGGTCTCCGCGGCGGTCGGCGCCCCGCCCGGTCAGCTCCTGAAGGCGTTCCCGATCGTGCTCGAGGGCGGCGAGCGGGTTGACGTGTTCCTGCGAGGCGACCACCGTGTCAACGAGATCAAGCTGCGCAACGCGCTGAAGAGCGACTTCCGCCCCGCGCGCGAGGAGGAGATCGGGCGGCCCGCCGGCTTCCTCGGCCCGAGCGACGGCGTGCGGACCGTGTTCGACGCCGCCGTGGCGCCCGGCCCCTACGTCGCCGGCGCGAACCGCCCCGGCGAGCACGAGGTCGTCGACGTCCCGGCGGGCGAGCGCCTCGACGTCCGCGACGTGGTGGCCGGCGACACCGTCAACGGCAGCCCGATCACGGTCGAGCCCGCGATCGAGGTCGGCAACATCTTCAAGCTGAACACGCGCTACTCCGAGCCGCTCGGCGCGACGTACCTCGACGAGAACGGCAAGGAGCAGCTCATCTACATGGGCTCGTACGGCATCGGCCCGGCGCGGATCGCCGCGGCAGCCGTCGAGCAGTTCCACGACGACGCCGGGATCGCGTGGCCGAAGGCGATCGCGCCCTACGACGTCGAGGTCGTCGCGCTCGGCAAGCCGGGCACCGACGCGGCGCGCGCGGCGGAGGACCTCTACGACCAGCTGCGCACGATCGGCCTCGACGTCCTCCTCGACGACCGGCCCGCCGGGGCGGGGGAGAAGTTCACCGACGCCGAGCTGCTCGGGTGTCCCCTGCGTCTGACGGTCGGCCGGAAGTCGCTCGAGTCCGGCAGCGCCGAGGCCGTCGCCCGCCGGGGCCGCGCCGACCTCGATCCCATCCCGCTCGACGCCGCTGCGGAGGCGGTGCGGGAACGGTGGCAGGACCTCCCCTAGAGCGCGCGGGCGAGCGCGCGGCCGCGGCCGGCGAGCGCGCCCGCCTCACGTTCCGGCGGCTGAGCGGCCTCGACCGCTCGGGCCCGCCGCCGCCGGAGACCATGCGCGACGCCCCGTGGCGGCCGTGGACGATCCCCAACGCGATCTCGTACTTCCGGCTCGCGCTGATCCCGGTGTTCCTCGTGCTCGCCCTGTCGAGCGACGAGGGCACGGACGCGCTCCCGGCGATCCTCTTCGCGGTCGTCGGCTGGGGCGACTACGCGGACGGCATCGCGGCGCGCGTCACGGGCCAGTACTCGAAGCTCGGCGCGCTGCTCGACCCGGTCATCGACCGGCTGCTCGTGCTCTCGGGTGTCGTCGTGGTCTGGCACTTCGAGACGCTGCCGCGGTGGGCGCTCGCCGTGCTGGCGCTGCGAGAGGTCGTGCAGATCCTCTACGGGCAATGGGCCTTGCGTCACGGGATCGACCTGAAGGTCAACTGGCCCGGCCGCGCCGCCGTCTGGCCCGTCATGTCGGCGATCTTCTTCGCCCTGGTGGGCGTGGAAGGCCTCGCGGAGTGGCTGCTGTACGTCGGGATCGTCGTCTCGATCTGGGCGACGATCCTCTACATTCGTGAAG
>DASZDF010000100.1:0-2626 GCA_035942275.1 Solirubrobacteraceae bacterium
GGCCCTCGGCGATCGCCGAGCGCGCGCGGCACGAGCTCGCGGCGGCGGGGGCGCGCCCCCGGCGCGCGCGCACGTCCGGTGCGGCCGCGCTCACGCCGGGAGAGCTGCGCGTGGCTCAGATGGCGGCGCGGGGCCGGACGAACCGTGAGATCGCCGAGGAGCTGTTCGTCACCGTCAAGGCGGTGAAGTTCCACCTCGGCAACGTCTACCGCAAGCTGGGCGTCGACTCGCGCGAGGGGCTCGGGCCCGCGCTCGCCGACGCGGGCTGATCGGTCACCGGCCCTTCCACTGCGGCTCGCGCTTCTCGAAGAAGGCCTTGACGCCCTCCTGGATGTCCTCGGTGGCGAACGCGATCGTGAGCTGGCTGCGCAGGAAGTCCAGCGCGTCGGCGAACGGCATGTCCTGCTGGCGGAACATCGCGTCCTTGCCCATGCGCATGAGGACGGGCGACTTCTTCGCGAGCTTGCCCGCCCAGTCGGCGACGAAGGCGTCGAAGCCGTCGGCCGCGACGACCTTGTTGACGATCCCGATCCGCTCGGCCTCCTCGGCGGAGATCTGCTCGCCGAGCAGCAGCAGCTCGTTCGTCTTCTTGCGCCCGACGTTGCGGTAGATGAGCGCCATGATCATGAACGGGAAGACCCCGACGTTGATCTCGGGTGTCCCGAACCGGACTCCCTCCTTCGCCACGATCAGGTCGCACGCCAGCGCGAGCCCGAGCGCGCCGGCGAGCACGTGCCCGTTGGCGGCGCAGATCGTCGGCTTCCCCAGCCCGCCGATCAGCGTGAAGAGCTGCGGGAAGCGCTCGATGCCGAAGTGCTTGTGGACGAGCGGGACCTCGGCCGCGAAGCCCTGGAGGTTGCCGCCGCTCGAGAAGACCTTCTCGTGCGTGGAGGTGAGGACGACGCAGCGCACCCCGTCGTCGTCGCGCGCCAGCTCGAAGGCCTCGACGAGGCCGTCGAGCATGGCGTCGGACAGCGAGTTGCGGGTGTCCGGGTCGTCGAGGGCGATGGTCGCGACGCCGTCTGCGACGTCGTAGCGGACAGGGTGCTCGGGCATCGCCCGGGCACCCTACGCGCTGGCCGCGTCTAGGGGCAGGGGTACTCGCTGCCGTCGGAGTGCGTGCAGCGGACCTTCTCGCTCTGGACGTCGTCGTTCGTGAAGCTCCAGTCCCCGTACTCGTCACGGAACACCTTGATCTTCGCGTCCCAGCGCTCGAGGATCGTGTCGCCCCAGGACGGCATGAAGATCTTCATGTCGAACTTGGCGCGGCTCGGGAAGACCCACGTGCCCGGCTTGATGAGATCGGCGGCCGGCGACGCCCGCCGCCCCTTGCGGACGCTCACCGACGTCCACTCGATCGTCCTGATGTGACCGAAGCTGTCCGGCTTGCCGCCCTTCGCGAAGTGGTCGTTGATCAGCTTCTTGACGACCGCGGTGCTCGGCGGCTTGGGCGGCCGCTTGCGCTTCGCGGCGGGCGCGCCGGCGGGCGCCGCGAGCGCGAGCGCGGCGATCAGGGCGAACAGCACGGGCAGACGGTTCCTCATGATTCCTCCAGGGGTCAGCGGCGGCTGCCGACGGTGCCGTCGGCGTTGAGCGGGAACAGGACGTAGATCGGGATGCACGTGGTGCCGTAGTCCGTGTAGATGCAGGACTCCGCACCGGAGGCCTGGCAGGTGAAGCCGGCCGCGCGATAGTCCGCCTCGCTGTCGGTCTGGCACATCTGGCCCTTGTCGTAGCCGTTGGGGTTCGGCAGGGGAGCGGGCGACTTCGGAGCCGGCGGCGCGGGCTGAGCGGGCGGCTCCGGAGCCGGAGGCGCGGGCGGGGCGGGCGGCGCAGGCGCGGGGCCGGAATCGACCGCCGCCGGCAGCGCGACGCCCTTCGGGAGCATCCCCTTCGGGATGGACGCGCACTCGTAGCCCCACGCGCTTGCGACGAGACGGCCCCGCTTGTTCAGCTTCGCCTCGCCGCGGCCGCACGGCGCGCTCGTGCCGGCGGTGCGGACGAGGTAGCAGACGGCCTTTCGGCGCGAGGACCGCGCGCACTTCACGGCATAGGTGCCCGCGACGGGACCGCTCGTGAACTCCTCGACGACCTTGGCCTTCGCTGCGGTCAGCGAGATGGTCCGCTTGGCGGCGGTGGCCGGCGGCGCGGCGACGCCGAGCGCGACCAGCGCGACGACGGCGACGAGGGCGTTTCGGGACATCCGTGATCCTCTCTCTAGCGCTTCAGCGCGATGCTGTTCGTGAACGTGGTCGTGCCGCCCGGGCCGGTCGCCGTCCCCTTCAGGATCAGCGGCAGCCTCCTGGCCCTGGCGAGCCTGGCCCGCAGCCTCTTGGCGGGCTTGAAGGTGAGGCTGAAACCGCCGGCGCCGAAGCGTCCCGTCGCCTTCGCGACCACGACGGCCTTCGTGCCCAGCTTCAGCTTCTTCGCCGTCGCCTTCGAGATCGAGACCGTGGCCACGATGGTGGCGGCCGTGCTCGTCGTGCCGGAGACCACGAACCCGTTCTTCAGCGAGGGCAGGAGCTTCACCCCGGACGGGAACGAGATCGCGATCCGCGGCGCGGCCGCCGGAGCCGGAGGCGCCGCAGCGGGCGGCGTCGACGCGGGCGGCGCCGGCCCCGCGGGC
>DASZDF010000101.1:0-2101 GCA_035942275.1 Solirubrobacteraceae bacterium
AGGATCGCCTCGGCGTGCATCTCCACCGCCCGCAGGGCGGCCGCGGTGTCGCTGGTGAAGAACGGGTTGCCGGTGCCCGCCGCGAAGATCACGACGCGCCCCTTCTCGAGGTGGCGCAGCGCGCGGCGGCGGATGTACGGCTCGGCCACCTCGCGGACGTGCCGCGCCGACTGGATCCGGACGTCGGCGCCCGCCTTCTCCAGCGCGTCCTGGAGCTGCATGGCGTTGATGAGGATCGCGAGCATCCCCATGTAGTCGCCGGTCGCGCGGTCCATGCCGGCGGCGACGCCCGAGATGCCGCGGTAGATGTTGCCGCCGCCGGGGACGATGGCGATCTCGACGCCCTTCTCCTCGCGGACCCGCGCGATCTGCTCGGCGATCGCGTGCACGCGCTCGGGGTCGGTGCCGTACTCGAGCGAGCCCATCAGGGCCTCGCCCGAGACCTTCAGCAGGATGCGCTTGAACGCCAACGGCGCTACTGGCCGATCGCGAACCGCGTGAAACGCCGGATGCCGACGTTCACGCCGGTCTCCGCGGCGAGCTCGTCCTGCAGCTGCTTGATCGTCTTGCCCTCGTACTTGTCCGTGTTGACGTGGGGCTGGTGGAGGAGGACGACCTCCTCGTACCACTTGCGCAGCTGGCCCTCGACGATCTTCGGGCGGATGTTCTCGGGCTTGTCGGCGGCCTGCTCCTCGAAGATCCGGGCCTCGCGCTCGCGGTCCTCGGCGGGGATCTCCTCCTCGCTGACGTAGCGCGGCGCCGCGGCCGCGATGTGCAGCGCGATCTCCTTCGCGAACTGGATGAACTTCTCGTTGCGGGCGACGAAGTCGGTCTCCGAGTTGACCTCGACCAGGACGCCGACCTTCGCGTTGGAGTGCACGTAGGTCTGGATCGTGCCCTCGCCGGCGACGCGCTCGCCGCGGTCCTGGATCCGCTTGCCCTGCTTCTTGCGCAGGAGCTCGATCGCCTTGTCGGTGTCGCCCTCCGCCTCGACGAGCGCCTTCTTGCTGTCCATCATCCCCGCGCCGGTGCGGTCGCGCAGGGCCTTCACCTCGGCGGCGGTCGGGCTGTACGTGTCGGCGCTCACTACGCCTTCTCCTTCTCGGTCTCGGTGGTGTCGGCGGCCTGGGCGGACTCCGCGCTCTCCGGAGGCGCCGCCTCGGGCTCGGCCTCGACGCCGGCCTGGTCTGAGAGGTCGGCGTTCACGATCTTCTCGCCGGCCTCCGCGGCGGGCGCGGGATCCGGGCTCGGCGGCTCGCCGGGCGGGTCGGGGGTGGCGACGTCCTTGTTGGCCTTGGGCGCGACCTTCGGGTCGGGCTGGACGCGGCCGCCGGCCTGCACGGCCTCGGCCACCTCGGCCTCGGCGACGTTCTTGTCCCCGCCGCCTTCGGCCTTGACCAGCGTCTCGCGGCGGTCGGCCTCGCTCGGGGGCGTCTCCGCCTTGTCGCTCGTGTCGGCCACGGCCTCGGGCTCGGTGGCTGCGGTCGCCGCCTCCTCGGCCTCCCGCTTGGCGTTCTCCTCCGCCTCGCGCTTCGCGTTCTCCTCGGCCTCCTTGCGCGCCTGCTCCTCGGCCTCCTTGCGCATCCGGTCCTCCTCGGCCTGGCTGAACGCGCGCCGGCCGTCCTGGATGACGTCGCCGAGCGCGCGCGTGATCAGCTCGCAGGAGCGGATCGCGTCGTCGTTGCCGGGGATGACGTAGTCGATGCCGTCGGGGTCGCAGTTGGTGTCGACGAGGCCGATGACCGGGATGCGCAGGCGCTGGGCCTCGCGCACGGCGATCGCCTCGGTCTTCAGGTCGACGACGAAGACTGCCTGCGGCAGGCGCTGCATGTTCTTGACGCCGCCGAGGTTGGCGCGCAGCTTCTCGAGGTCGGCCTGGGCGGCCATGCGCTCGCGGGTCGGCAGGAGGCCGAGCTGGCCCTCGGTCTCGTAGCGCTCGAGGTCGTGCAGGCGCTTGATGCGCTGCGAGATCGTCTGGAAGTTCGTCAGCACGCCGCCGAGCCAGCGGTGGTTGACGTACGGCATCCCGGACTCCTCGGCGATCGACTTGACCGCGTCGCGGGCCTGCTTCTTCGTGCCGACGAAGAGGATCGTGCCGCCG
>DASZDF010000102.1:0-2702 GCA_035942275.1 Solirubrobacteraceae bacterium
GTCGCGCAGCACGTAGAGCTGGAACCACCGCGGCGCGGGCGGCGCGCCGGTCGCCACCTCCTGCGGGCGCGACGTCGCCAGCGTCGACAGCGTGAAGATCGTGCCGGCCGCGGCGGCGGCGCGCGCGACGGCGGGCTCGCCGTCGGGATGGGCGAGGCGATGCAGCGCGGTGGGGGCGACGAGGAGCGGCATGGAGAGCGGGGCGCCGAGCACGGTTGTGGCGGCGGAGACGTCGCTGACGTCGACGAGCACGCGCGGGCGCAGGCGCCTGCGCGAGAAGGCGGCGACGTTCTCGCGCAGCGTCCACTCGTCACCGGCCCCGCCCGCGTAGTAGCCGTGCACGCCCTCGTCGAGCAGCTCCGCCGCGCGCCGCTCGAAGTCCCCGACGTTGACGAGGTCCTCGATCACGCGCGGGACCCTACGGCGATCCAGCTCTTGGCGAGGGGACCGACGCGCTCGGCGATGACGTCGCCGCGCGGGAAGAGGCGCTCGAGCTCCGCGCGCCGCAGCAGCGCGATGTCCTCGTACGCGCCCGCGACGCCGAGGCGCCAGTAGGGGCGCCGGAGCGCCGGAGGCAGCCAGTGCGCGAACGGGAGGAGCGCGTGGGGCTCGACCGGGAACGAGAACGCCGGCGTCTGCACCCACCACCCGCGGCCGACCCGCGCGATCTCCGCCGCGAAGCGCGCCCGGTCGCCGGGCCGCAGGTGCTCCACGACCGAGGACGAGTAGACGAGGTCGAACGCGCCGTCGTCGAACGGCAGCCGCTGCGTCGCGTCGGCCCGCACGCACGGCCCCGGGTACTCCGGCCGGTCGACCACGTCGACGCCCGTGACGTCGAGGTCCGGCTCGAGCGCGCGCAGGCCCAGCCGGCCGCACCCGACGTCGAGGATCCGGGTGTCCGGGCCCGCGCCGGTCAGCGCCCGGAAGCGCTCATGGCGCCGGGCGCGGGCGCGCGCGGCGAGCGCCGAGCCCAGCCGCGTCCGCAGGCCGGGCTTGGCGGTCGCGTAGACCTCGGTCAATCCGAACCGAGGTTCAGGAGCGAGAGGAAGATGTTGACGATGCTGACGAAGATCCCGGTCGCGAGCCAGACGACGTCGTTCTCGGTCGCGTGCTTCCGGATGTAGTTGAAGTCCACGAGGATCAGCAGCGCCGACGCGACGAGGATGATCACCGAGATCACGGGCGACAGCGCGCCCAGGTCGCCGAAGATGAGCGCGCCGAGGCTGACCACCACCGCGCCGAGGACGACGAAGGAGAGCGGCCGCATCCACCTGACCGTGTCCTTGTCGATCACGAACCCGATCGCGGCCATGCCGAGCACCGTCAGCGCGGTGATGCCCGCCGCCGTGGTGATCGCGCCGGGGTCGGTCTCCGCGAGGTAGCCGATCACGGGGCCGAGTCCGAGGCCGATCAGCAGCGACAGGCCGCACAGCCATCCGATCCCGAGGGCGCCGTAGCGCAGCGCGCTGACGAACCACGTGCAGATGAGCATGCCGAGCCCGACGAACGAGCAGATGCGTGCGGTGCTCTCGCTCAGCTCGCGGCCGATCAGGGTGCCGGCGACCATGAAGCCGATCGCGACGGCCACCAGGAACATGACCTGGCCGAGGATCTGCGCGGTGCTGCGCTCGCGGACATCGGCGCCGGGAACGGCGGTGTCGTAGCTCATGCGCTCAATTCTGCCCCGGCGCCGGGCATCTCACGCCGCTTCCCGCTCGTACACTGGGTGCGATGGCGTCCCAGCGGCAGATCCACGTCGGCGGCGTCCCCATCGGGGGCGGCGCGCCGGTCGTCGTGCAGACGATGACCAAGACCGAGACCGCCAACCTCGACGCCACCATGCGCCAGATCCGCACGGTCGCCGAGGCGGGGGCCGATCTCGTGCGCGTCGCGGTGCCGCGGGTGCAGGACGCCGAGGCGCTGCGGACGATCGTCGCCGAGTCGCCGATCCCGGTGATCGCCGACATCCACTTCAACCACACCCTCGCGCTGAAGGCGCTCGACGCGGGCGCGCACTGCATCCGGCTGAACCCGGGGAACATCGGGGGGCCGGAGAAGGTCGCCGAGGTCGCCGCGCGCGCCAACGAGCTCGGCACGCCGCTGCGCATCGGCGTGAACTCGGGCTCCCTGCCCAAGCACCTGCACGCGCTCGAGCGCGAAAACCCGGTCGAGGCGCTCGTGACCGCGGCCGCCGAGTTCGTCGAGCTGATGGAGCGCCTGGACTTCACGAACTTCAAGGTCTCGATCAAGTCGACGAACGTGCCGAACACGATCGCGTCGAACCGGCTGCTCAGCGAGCGGATCCCGTACCCGCTGCACCTCGGGATCACCGAGGCGGGGACGAAGTGGTCGGGCTCGCTCAAGAGCGCGGTCGGCCTCGGCACGCTGCTGGCCGACGGCATCGGCGACACGATCCGCATCTCGTTGTCGACCTTCCACGCCGAGGAGGAGGTCAAGGTCGCCTGGGAGATCCTCAAGGCCCTCCAGCTCCGCGAGCGCGGGCCGGTCCTCATCGCCTGCCCGACCTGCGGGCGCCTCCAGTTCGACATGGACACGGTCGTCGCCCAGATCGAGCGCCGCCTCGAGGCCTACACGGACCCGATCGAGGTCGCCGTGCTCGGCTGCGCGGTTAACGGCATCGGGGAGGCCTCGCACGCGGACTTCGGGATCGCCGGCGCCAAGGACATGGGCGTCATCTACTC
>DASZDF010000103.1:0-3660 GCA_035942275.1 Solirubrobacteraceae bacterium
CGGGTCCTTCAGGCCCATCGCCGCGGCGGTTCCGGGCATGAACTGCGCGATGCCCTGTGCGCCCGCGGGGCTCTGTGCGAACGGGTTGAAGTTCGACTCGGCGTAGAGCTGCGCGGCGAGGAGCGCAGCGCCGACGTTCCAGCGCTGCGCCGCGCGGCTGATCGCGGGCGCGAACCGCGGCGGGACGAAGCTCGGCATCCCGCTCCTGCCGTCCGGCGGGCCGAAGCCGACGCTGCGCGTCCCCGCCGCGCGGACGTAGCCGAAATGCCAAGGCTCCCAGCTGTACCTCTGGACGAACCCGAACCGCTTCGCGTTGCGGGCCAGCCAGCCGTAGGCAGCGGGCGGTCCGAGGTCGAGCTCGGTCCCGAGGCGGTGCAGCGACTTCCCCGGCGGCGCCACCCACTTCGGGTCGGGGCGCTGCGCGAACAGCGCCGCCTGCTCGGCGTTCGAGCGGAAGGCGCTGGTGATGAGCAGCGAAACGCCGTCCGCGCGTGCCGCTCGTTCCATGCGGTCGAACGCCTGCGCGACGTCCGGGCGCATCGGCTTGCCCTGACGCATCGCGAGCGGCCCCGTGTACTCGCCCTCGCCGGCACCGAGGGACGCGAGCGCCTGCGGCGGCGCCAGCTCGGCCTCGGCGCGCGCCGATGACCGCACCGTCCGCCCGTCGATCTGGATCGGCTCGCGGACGGTGACCGCAACGCGCATGGGAGCGAAAGAATCCACGTCCGGGAAGGCCACTTCGACGTTCGTCATCCCGTTGCGCCGGGCGGTCTCCATCGCCGCCCGCTCCCCGGCTTCCCGGTACGCGGTGACGGTCAGATGCTGCGGGTTCGGCCTCCCGGCGACGAACGCCGGCTCGAACAGGCGCTCGTAGAGGTCGTGCATCGCTCGGGCGCCCGCGAGAGCGGCGAGATCGGCCGCCCGCTGCTGCGCCGCGTGCTCGTCGACCCCGCGCGCGAGCGCAGCGAGGATCAGGCCGCCGACGAGCAGCGCGAGCAGCGCGCCGACGAGCAGCACCGCGGCCTGTCCGTCTTCGTCGTGCCGCCATCGAGCCATGGCGACAGCGTCGTCGCGGGCGCGTCACAAAAGACGCGCGGCGTGTGCCGATTCGCGCGCTCAGTCGACGTGCGGGATGTGCCGCACCACGCGGAACCGCACGGTCTTCGGCGAGCTCTGCTTCAGCTCCGAACCCGAGCCGTTGACCGCCCGCGCGACCAGCCGGTAGCGGCCGACGCCCATCTTCCTGAAGACGCGCCAGAAGTTCAGCGGGCGCGGCGGCGAGGACTTGACCACACCGATCCGCTTCCAGTCCGCGCCGACGCGCTTGAACACCCCGACCTGGACGCGCTGCGCACGGATGCGGTACGAGAAGCTCGTCGACTCCTCCTTCAGGTCGTACTTCGCCACCGCGCCGGAGGCGATGCGCCCCTCCGACTTGAACTTGATGAGCCGCGGCGAGCCTTCCTGCGCAGACGCCTGCGCCGCGAGGCCGAGGCCCGCCGTGACGGCGAGGCCGACGATCGTCCGTGACACGTTCACGCGGCGGAGTTTCCCAGCTGCGGGGGCGGACACGGGATGTCCTACGCCGGAAGCGCCTCCTCGATCGGTCCACGAAGCGGCGGCGGCGCCGCGAGGCCGGAAGCCGCCAGCGCGCGCGCCGCGACGGGCACCGGCGGGAGCTCCACGGCACGCGCGTCGACACCGAGCGGCGCGAGGCCGGCGAGCGCGAGCTCCGAGACGGCGGCGTCCGCTCCCGCGGGGGCTGCTACGAGCACCGCGTCGACGGAGCGGAGCAGCGGGTCGGCGGTGTCGTCGCGTGCGCCCGCGAGCACGACCGCCGTCGGAATATCCGATGCCACCGCTTCCGCACGCTCTGCTTCCGCCGCCGCGCTCGCGAGCGGCTCCGCCAACGCGACCACCACGAGCCGCCCGGTCGCGGTGGCGTCGTGCCCTCGCGCCCCGAGGGTCGTGGCGAGTCGACGCGCGCCTGCGTTCGCCGGCGCTCGGACGCTGCCGCGCGTGCCCGCGACCCACACCGCGAGCAGCGCGTGCGACGAGCGGCAGCGAGCTGCGAGGGTCAGCGCGACGGCGCCGCCGACCGCGAGCGCGTCCTCGGGGCGGCAGAGCACGGCAATCGAGAGCGGAGGCGGGCGCCGCCGCTCCGCCGCCCGCGGACCCCGCGCGCTTCGCTCGGGCTCCGCCCGTTCGGTTCCCGCGGGCGCGATGAACGCACTGCCCAGGCGATCGAAGAGCCCGGTCACGGCGCCGGTCCGGCATCGGCCGTCACCGACGACGCGAGCGGCTCCGCCAGCGGCGGGACGAACGGAAGCGGCGTCACGGTCGCGGTGACGCGTCGACCGTCGACGTCGACGTCCAACCGCTCTCGGCTCCACCCGGGAAGTGCTGCCCGCGCCGCCTCGCGAGCGTCGCCACCGCGTCCGAGCGCTATCGCCGCCGCCTCCGCCGCATGCCCGGCGAGCTCCCGAGCGGCGCCTGCCGCGAGAAGCTGGCCCAGCGCGAGCGCGACAGCGACGAGGAGCGGCACCATCGCGACGAGTTCGACCGACGCCTGCCCGCTCGCCGAGCGGAAGCACGCGGCGGTGCCGCCGAGTCACGCGGACGCTCGCCGCAGCGACGCGGCTTCGTCCGGTGGCTGCGCGGGCGGTGGGCGGAGCGGCGCGCGCACGCTCACCGCTGCGGCTCGAATCGTGCGCGGGCGGTCGTCGTGAAGAGGGAGCCGCCGACGGCGACCGCGGGGATCGGGACCTCGACTCGGACCTCTCCGTCCTCCTTCGCGCTGACCTCCGCGCCGCTGCGGACGCGCCTCGGGAGGAGGCGGCGGGCCGCGCGTTCGGCGTCGCCTCCGACCGCCTCGGCGCGGGCCGCCGCACGAGCCGCCGCTCCCGCCGCCCACACCGCGTGGCCGGCGATCGCCACCTGCCAGACGCCGAGCGCGATGAGCGCGATGACGGGCAGGAGGACGACGAGCTCGACCGACCCCTGGCCGGCGGCGGAGCGGAGGCGACTTCGGAGGTGCGGCACGCACGCCACGATCCCGCGCGGCGTGTTGCGTGTGTGTGCCGGAGTGTGACGAGAGGCGCGCGGAGGCTACGCGTACTCGCGCCAGTGGCGGAACGTCGCGATGAGCGCGTAGGCAGCGACGCCGAGGATCGCGAACCAGATCAGCGTGAGGTCGGCGCGATCGAAGAAGCGATCGGCGGAGGCGCCGAGGAAGAGGATCGACGCGAGGCCTCCGTAGAGCATCCCGCGGTGCTGGTCGCCGAGCGAGAAGATCGTCGTGCGGAAGTTCCGGTACACGTAGACGAGGGCGAACCAGATCGCCACCGCGAACGCGATCGAGATGAGCTCGCCGATGATCCCCGCGGCCGTCCCGCCGCCCGGCACGAGCCAGACCGCCACGGCGATGAGGAGGATGATCGCGATGTTCCGCGGGGCCGGACCCACGGATCAGATCCTACGAGAGGGCGCGGGCGAGCGGGCGCGATGCGGCCGCGGCCGCGGGCGCCGGAGCGGCCGCGGTGGGCGAAGCGTCGGCGGCGGGCGGAGCGTCCGCGGCCACGGGCGGCGCGGGTTCGGCCGGCGGCGCCGGCGGGTCGACCTCTTCCGCCGCGAACCGGTACCCCACGCCGAAGTGCGTGT
>DASZDF010000104.1:0-6338 GCA_035942275.1 Solirubrobacteraceae bacterium
CGCTCGACGCGCACGCGCGGCGCCGTCCCGCCCTTCGGCGGCGACTGCGACGGCGGCGGCTCGGCGGGCAGCGGCGCCCCGAGCACCCGCGGCTCGCCGCGGCCGGCGAGGTCGGGCCAGACGACGACGCGCTCCACCTGCACGTCGAGCGCCACGCGGCGCAGCCAGGCACGCAGCAGCCACCGCAGGAACCGCCCGAAGTCGGTGTCCCCGCCCGAGCGCTCCCACGTCTCGCCGAGCGTGCCCGGGTAGTCGGGGTCGGGCGCGCCGATCGTGGCGCGGCCCTGCACGAGCACGTACTCCGGCCGGTCGGTGAAGCCGTGCGTCCGCGAGTGGTAGACGAGCGCGACCTGCGGGTTGCTGCGGATCCGCTCGAGCTTCTTCCACACGCCGACCGAGCTGTTGACGGCGCCGATCGTCCCCGCCGAGCGGTCGCGCAGCGGCCCGAAGTTCGTCACCGGCGTGATGACCACGCCGCGCGCCGGTGTCACGTAGGCGAGGCCGATGACCTGGTCGCCGGCGAGGACCTCGTCGGCTGCGTCGTCCCAATACATGATATGTCATGTATAGCGGATTCCGTACGCTCGCGCGATGGACCCGCTGTTCGAGCTGGCCATCGCGATCAAGGCCGCGCAGCGCGAGCTCGAGCGCCGGATGAACGACGCGGTGCGGCCGCTCGGGCTCACGGCGCCGCAGGCCGACGCGCTCGTCGTGATCGGGCAGGCCGGCCCGCTCTCGCTCAAGCGGCTCGGCGACCTGCTGATCGCGGAGTCCGGCCATCCGAGCCGGCTCGTCGACCGGCTCGTCGAGGCGGGGCTGGTGGAGCGGCAGGCGGCGAGCGACGATCGCAGGCGCCATGAGCTGACCCTCACCGCGAAGGGGCGGCGGGTCGAGGAGCGCGTGCAGGAGGCGCGGGCGGGGATCCTCGCGCTCGCCCGCGCGCTGATCGGCGACCGCGACACGGCGGACACGCTCGCGCTGCTGAGCGACCTGCTCGAGCACACGCCCTACGCCGGGCTGATCGCCCGGCGCAAGGCGCTGGAGGGCTAGCAAGGGGTGTTGCTTGCCGACCGCGGACGTTGAACGCGCGTCATGCGTGGGCAGGGGTCGCGGCCATGCGGATCCTCCACGTCATCGACGGCCTGTCGATCGGTGGCGCGGAACGGCACGTGGTGGACGTCGCCCGCCGCCAGGCGCAGCGCGGCGACGACGTCGCCGTCGCCTGCTCGGCGCCGGGCCCGCTCGCCGCGGAGCTGGACGGGACCGGGGTCGAGCTCCACGTCCTCTGCGAGCGGCTGGCCAAGCGCCGCCTCGACCGCTCGTACGCGCGCGCCCTGCGCCGCCTGGTCGCCGAGACGCGGCCCGACGTCGTCCACGCCCACCTCTACGCGAGCATCGTCGCGGCGGCACTTGCGACCGTGGGCCGTGACATCCCGCTCGTCGTCACCGAGCAGACCGAGGCGCCGTGGCGCGGCGTCCGCGCGCGGGTCGCGAGCCGCCTCGCCTACCGCCGCGCCGCGCAGGTCATCGGCGTCTCGGAGCGGATCCGGACCGGGCTGACCGGTGGGTTCGGCGTCCCGGCCGACAAGGCGACCGTCGTCCCGAACGCGGTCGAGCTCGAGGCGCCCGCGGCGTCGTCGGCGCCGCTGCCCGATTGGCAGGGGCGGCCGGTCGTCGGCGTCTGCGGCCGGCTCGTGCCCGAGAAGGGGATCGACGTCTTCCTCGACGCCGTCACCTATCTCGCCGGGAGGTTCCCGGAGGCGACCTTCCCGATCGTCGGCGACGGCGCGCTGCGCGACGACCTCGAGGAGCGCGCTCGCGAACTCGGTCTCACCGAGCGCGTCCCGTTCGCCGGCTTCCGCGACGACTGCCGGGCGCTGCTCGAGCGCCTCGACCTCCTCGTCGTCCCGTCGCGCAGCGAGGGCACGCCGCTGACGATCGTCGAGGCGATGCTGGCGGGCGTCCCGATCGTCGCCTCCGCGGTGGGCGGGATCCCCGAGCAGATCGCCGACGGAGAGACCGGCCTGCTCGTGCCGCCCGACGACGCGGACGCCCTCGCAGCGGCGGTGACCCGCGCGCTCGAGGAGCCCCGCCTCGCGGAACGCCTCGCCGCCGCCGCGAGCGCCCACGCCCGCGTGGAGTTCCACCCCGACACGATGCTGCGGCGGATCGACGCCGTCTACGCCGCGGCTACCGCGGCAGCCGGTGCACCAGCGCGACCGCGCCGAGCACCAGCGCCAGCAGCAACGCCCCAGCGATCCAGATCATGATCGCCATCAGCGCGCCGTAGCGCGACGTCAGTCGGGCTTCGTCGTCATCGCCCAGATCGCGATCGCGTCGGCGACGAGCAGCAGGGCGACGAGCGCGACCGCGACGCGGACCCGCGTCCCGCCCTCGGCGCGCTTCCACGACAGCCTCGCGAGCACGGTCGCCGCGATGAGCAGCAGCAGCGTCGGCTCGGAGGTGATGAACCCGATCTCGATCCACCCGGCGTCGTCCTCGTACGGGCTCTTGTCGAGCGTGATCTGCGCGAAGACGCGCATCACGAGCCACCCGGGCAGCGCGCCGAGGAGCAGCGCGCGGTAGCCGAGGCCGAGCGCCGCCGCGTCGTCGTTGCGCCACGCGCCGGCGAGCGCCGTCAGCGCCAGCAGCGTCGCGCCGACCATGACCATCGCGCCCAGGACGTGGAAGAAGAGCGGGATCTCCCACTCCGTCGGGCGGATGAGGGCGAGCGTGTTCATGCGCCCGGTTTGAAGATCATGTCGGCGAGCAGCAGGACGACGACCGCGGTGCGCAGCCAGTGCCATTGCGCGAAGCGCTCGCGCGCCTCGTCGACGGAGGCGCGGGCGCGGCGCCCGAGCTCGGTGCCGATCGCCCACAGCACGATGGCCGCGAGGATCCAGAAGTCGAGGAGGCCGTAGCCGTCGATCTCGAGGGCCAGCCAGATCCCGAAGATCAGCGTGCCGAGCCCGCCGACGTCCCAGAGCAGGTTGGCCAGGGAGACCGTCCGGCCCGGCGCGGCGGTGCCGAGCGCGACGCCGCTGAGCATCACGACCGTCCCGACCATCAGGAACGCGGCGAGGACGTGCAGGAACAGCAATGTGTCCGTCACGAACGCGCACCCTAACGCGCGACTCGGTCGCGTGCCGATCGTTACATGCGGGTCCAACGGAGACCCTGGTCGGAAGTGGAAGGGGGGACGGGATGCAGAAGGCAACTTCGCTCGCCGAGATCTGCGGCATGACCCTGCTGACGCTGGGCGGCGCCGCCCTGCTCATCGCGCCCGTCGCCGAGGCGCGCGACCTGCTCGCCCGCCGCCTGAAGGCCGCTCGCCGCACCGCCTGACGAACGCAGGCTGAACGCGCGCCGAACGGCGCGCGAACGCGCGGGGGCGAGTGTGCGCGGCGTGATCCACACCGAGCACGACCACACGATCGGCGAGGCCATGCAGGACCTCGCCAGCTTCCCGCTCCTGGCGGCGATCTACGGCCGGCGCTCGCGCCGGTTCGCGATGGGCGATGTCATCCCCGACGGCCCGCTCGCCTACGAGTCCAGGCACGACCCGGTCCCGCTGTCGGATCTCGAGCGCCTGATCGTCCTCACCTCGATGGCCGGATCGACCGGCTGGCACTACGCGATCACCCGCAACGCGCGGTACGCGCCGCACTTCGCCAACTACGCGGGCGGCGCGGGCGGGCGGACGTTCCCGAGCGCCGCGGGCTTTCACACCACGGAGTTCTTCTTCACGGACGACTCGGGGACGTACTTCCTCCCGACCCGCGACGCCGGCGCGCTGGTGGACCCGGCGGACGAGGAGATCACGCCGGAGCTCATGGTGGAGCGGCACCGGTGCAAGATCCGGAAGCTGTCGAGCGAGCGGATCCACCTGCCGCGCGAGGAGCCCTACCTCGAGGGCCACAACACGTGGTGTGTGAACGTCCCCGGCTCGCTGCTGGTGATCCCCGTCGCGGACCTGGCGATGCACTCGATCGCGGGCCTGTGCTTCCTGGCCCAGAACGGCTACGTCCTGCACGACGACGTCAACGGCCGCGCGATCCCGGGGCTCGAGCGGTTCTCGCACTTCGTCGACGTCGCCGACGGCTTCCCGCTGTCCTTCTTCGACCAGTACATGCTGGCCGAGGCGACGGCCGAGCTGGCGACCTCGTGCTACGCGGGCGTCCTGACGCTGCAGGCGATGGGCCTCGGCGGCTGGATGTTCGACGGGATCGACCGGTTCTCGATGCTCGGCGCCTCCGGCGACCCCGCCGTCCCCGGACTCGGCTTCCGCTACGACACCGACGAGCGCTGGGCCGTCCCGAACCCGACCGGGCTGGAGGGCGTCTTCGAGGCCGCCTGCCCGCCGCACCACGCGGACATGACCGCGGCGGTGGAGGCGTTCTGCGAGCGCAAGTACGGCGGCGGCGGCCCGTACAACGCCGCGACGCCGGGTGCGTGGAACGAGAGCGCGGCGGTGCGGTCGAGCGCCGAGGTGCACAGCCCGGAGTTCCGCGAGTGCGTGGCGATCCAGGCCCAGTACATCCACGACACGTTCGGGAAGTTCCCGGCGACGGTGCCGAGCGTCCAGATCCTCAACTACGTCCAGGCGCACCACCTGGACCTCGACTTCTACGACGAGAAGTTCCGGCCCGGCTCGTACCTGCGGACGCACGCGGAGCACATGAGCCGCTGGCACGGAAAGGAGACCTGATGCGCAATGACATCGACATCCGGATCGCCGACGAGGGCGACGCCGCCGTGCTGCGGATCGCGCGGCTCGACTCCGCGGACCCGTTCGCCGGCCGGGCGCTCGTCGCGTCGGTCGCGGGGCGTGAGGTCGCCGCGGTCGCCTACGACGGGACGGCGGTCGTCGCCGACCCGTTCGTGCCGACCGCGGATGTCGTCGCGCTGCTGCGCGAGCGCTCGGAGCAGCTGCGCGGCGTCCGCGTGGCGCGGCGGCTGCGGCGCTGGCACCGCGGCGAGCGGTCCGAGCGGCGGGTGCGCCCGGCGTCCGTGCCCGTCCTGCGGCCGCGTGCCACATGAGCCACGACGCGTTCGCATACGCGTCGGCGAACGCGCTGGCGCGCGAGTCGCTGGAGCGCGCGGAGGGCGCCGCCTATCGCGACGCCTTCTGCGCCGCGCCGGTGAGCACGGCAGTCCGCGCGCAGCTGCGGATGCGGCTGCTCGCGCGCCGCCGCGGCGCGGCCGTGAAGCTCGTGCGCGCCGTGCCCCGGCTGCCGCGGTTCGTGACCGACTTCGACGTCGCGGTCGCCCGCGAGGAGCACGCCGAGGAGGCGGCGTTCCTGATCGCGGCCGCGTACGAGATGCCGGCGGCCGCGGAGGCGATGTTCGCGGCGCTCGTCGGGCGCCCCGGCTGGGTGTGCCACGTCGCGCTGCGCGGCGGGACGGCGGTGGGCGCGGCGATGCTCTTCGCGCCGCCGGAGCGCGTCGGCTGGCTCGGCTTCGCGGCGACGCGGCCGGACTTCCGCGGTCGCGGCGCGCACTCCGCGCTCATCGCGACGCGGCTGTCGGCGGCGACGACGGCGGGGTGCTACTCGGTCGTCGCCGAGGCGCCGGCCGGAGCGGCCGGCCCACTGCGCAACCTCGAGCGTGCGGGGTTCACCGTCGCGTACGTCCGGTAGCGGCGCCCCGGAGCGTCCACGCCGCGCTCGGCGCCCCGGAGCGCCTACTCCGCGCGCGCCGTCCCGGAGCGCCCACGCCGCGCGCGCCGCTCCGGAGCGCCCCACGCGCGCGCCGTCCCTCCCAACATCGAGCGCGCCCCTCGCCGTTCCGCGAGAATGCGCAGGAGTCGAGAAACGATGCTTCGAATCCGTGTCCTCGGCGGGCTCGCGCTGGAGGCGGACGGCGAACCCCGTCCGCTTCCGGAGACCGCGCGCGGCCGCGCCCTCCTCGCTTTCTGCGCCCTGAACCCCGGGGCGCATCCTCGCGGCCGCCTCGCCGCGGCGCTGAGGCCCGACGTGCTCGACCGCAGCGCCCGCGCCACGCTGCGCCAGGCGATCTGGGCGCTGCGCCAGGCGGTCGGCGACGACGGCGGGACCGCGGCGATCCTCGCCGACCGCGACCGGTTCGGCCTGGCCGAGGACGAGATCTGGGTCGACGTCCTCGAGCTGCGGCGGCTCGCGGAGTCGGGCGCGACCGACGCGGCGCTGGAGCTGGCCGCCGGGGAGCTGCTGCCCGAGCTCGACGACGAGTGGGCGGTCGCGGCCCGCGGAGCCCATCACGACGCGGTCGGCGAGCTGCTCGCGCGCCGCGCTGAGGAGGCCGCCGCGGCCGGCGACATGGCCGCCGCCATCGCGCGCGCCCGCCGGGCGCTCGAGCAC
>DASZDF010000105.1:0-2395 GCA_035942275.1 Solirubrobacteraceae bacterium
GGCGAGACCGGCGCCACCGGCGAGCGCGGGCCGAGCGACGCCGTCGTCCGCCGCGAGCCGGGCCGCGTCGCGCTGCCGCCGTCGCGCGAGGCGGTCGGCTCCCTCCGGTTGCCGCCCGGCGAGTGGATCCTCACCGTCACCGGCGTCGTCCACAACGAGTCGGCGGAGGTCGCCGAGGTCGTGTGCGCGATCGACTACGCCGGCGGCTCCGACCGGCCCGAGCTGCGGCTCGCACCGGTCGGCGAGCCCGGCGACAGCGCGACGCTCGCGTCGACCGGCCGCGTCGCCGGCGGCACCCGGGCCGTCGAGTGCCGCACCGACGAGGAGACGGTGGGCATCGAGGGCCTCTCGATGACGGCGATCCAGGTCGCGGGCACGCAGGACCAGAGCCCCGCCTAGCGAGCGTCCTACTCTCGGCGGGTGCCCGCCACCCGCCGAGAGGACCTCCGCAACGTCGCGATCGTCGCCCACGTCGACCACGGCAAGACGACGCTGGTCGACGCGATGCTCTGGCAGTCGGGCGCGTTCCGCGCCAACCAGGACGTCGCCGACCGGGTGATGGACTCGATGGACCTGGAGCGCGAGAAGGGCATCACGATCCTCGCCAAGAACACCGCGGTCCGGTACGGCGACGTCAAGCTGAACATCGTCGACACGCCGGGCCACGCGGACTTCGGCGGCGAGGTCGAGCGCGGCCTGACGATGGTCGACGGCGTGCTGCTGCTGGTCGACGCCAGCGAGGGCCCGCTCCCCCAGACGCGGTTCGTCCTGCGCAAGGCGCTCGAGTCTCGCCTGCCGGTCATCCTCGTCGTCAACAAGGTCGACCGGCCGGACGCGCGCATCGCCGACGTCCTCGACGAGGTCTACGAGCTGTTCCTCGACCTCGGCGCCGACGAGGAGCAGATCGAGTTCCCGATCGTCTACTGCAACGCTCGCGCCGGCAAGGCATCGCTCGAGGCCGACGGATGGGAGGACAGCGACTCGCTCAAGCCGCTGCTCGACCTGCTCGTCGAGCACATCCCGCCGCCCGAGCACGACCCCGCGCACCCGCTCCAGGCCCACGTGACGAACCTCGACGCCTCGCCGTACGTCGGGCGCCTCGCGCTGTGCCGCGTCCGCCACGGGGTCATCCGTCGCGGGCAGCGGATCGCGTGGTGCCGCGCGGACGGGACGATCGCGTACGCGACCGTCGGCGAGCTGTACGTCACCGAGGCGCTCGACCGCGTCGAGGCCCAGGAGGCGGGGCCGGGCGAGATCATCGCCGTGGCCGGCATCCCCGAGGTGACGATCGGCGAGACGCTGGCCGACCCCGACGACCCGCGCGCGCTGCCCGTCATCACGGTCGACGAGCCGTCGCTGTCGATCACGATCGGCATCAACACCTCGCCGCTCGCGGGGCGCGACGGCAACAAGCTCACCGCGCGGATGGTCAAGAACCGCCTCGACCAGGAGCTGATCGGCAACGTGTCCCTGCGCGTTCGCGACACCGAGCGGCCGGACGCGTGGGAGGTCCAGGGCCGCGGCGAGCTGCAGCTCGCGATCCTCGTCGAGCTGATGCGGCGCGAGGGCTTCGAGCTGACCGTCGGCCAGCCGCGCGTCGTGACGCGCGAGATCGACGGCCGCGTGAACGAGCCGGTCGAGCGCCTCACCGTCGACATCCCGGAGGACTACGTCGGGGTCGTCACGCAGCTCCTCGCCCTGCGCAAGGGGCGGATGGAGCAGATGGTCAACCACGGGACCGGCTGGGTGCGGATGGAGTACCTCGTCCCCGCCCGCAGCCTGATCGGGTTCCGGACCGAGTTCCTCACCGAGACGCGCGGCACCGGCGTCCTGCACCACGTCTTCGACCGCTGGGAGCCCTGGGCCGGCGAGATGGTGCTGCGCCCGACCGGGTCGCTCGTCAGCGACCGGCGCGGCACGACCGCGCAGTTCGCGCTCATGAACCTCCAGGAGCGCGGGTCGCTGTTCGTGGGGCCGGGCGAGGAGGTCTACGAGGGCATGATCGTCGGGGAGAACGCGCGCAGCGACGACCTCGACGTGAACGCCTGCCGCGAGAAGCACCTCACGAACGTGCGGGCCGCGAGCGCTGATGTCCTCGTGCGGCTCGTCCCCCACCGCAACCTCTCGCTCGACCAGGCCCTCGAGTTCCTCCGCGAGGACGAGGCGGTCGAGGTCACGCCCGCCGCGATCCGGCTGCGCAAGGCCGTGCTCGACAAGAACGGCCGCACGAAGGCCGCCCGGCGCGCCCGCGCGAACGCCGCGCCGGTCGGGTGATCGCCCGCACCCCGCTCGGCGACCTCGCGGTCGACCTCGACGAGGCCGGCGCGCTGACCGGCCTGTGGTGGGGGCGCGACGTGCCGCGGCGCAACGCTCCGGCGCAGCTCCAGCGCCAGCT
>DASZDF010000106.1:0-1938 GCA_035942275.1 Solirubrobacteraceae bacterium
CCTCCAGCCCGTCGAGCAGCGCAGTGGCCGTCGGCGGCGGGTCGTCCGCGAGCGCGGCGGTGAGGATCGGGTCCCACGCCGGCGGCAGCGCGGGGTTGATCTCGCTGGGCGGCGTGGGGGAAGCCCCGGGGGAGCGCCCGCACAGGCTCTCGTAGACGAGCGCGGCGAAGGCGCGACGATCCTCCTCGGCGCTGCCCTCTCCGGCGGCGCCGAAGTCGGTCAGCAGCGCGCCGCCACCCGCCTCGACGAGCACCGCGCGCGAGCTGAGGTCGCCGTGGGCGAGGCCGGAGGCATGGGCCTCGTCGAGGCCTGCGGCGACCTGCCGCAGGAGGCGCAGCAGCGCCGTGGCGTCCAGCGCCGCGTCGTCCGCGTCGAGCAGCCGGTTGAGGCTGTCGCCGTCGACGAGCTGCATCGCGACGAACAGCAGCCCGTCCTCCTCGCCGGCGCGGTCGATCGCGACCACGTGCGGGGACCCGACCCTGCCCTGTGCCTCGGCGGCCGCGAGGAGGCGATCGCGCAGGTCCGGCCGCGACGCCTGGGGCGGCTCGACCACGCGCAGCGCGACCCGCCGCCCGCTGCTCTCCTCGACCGCCTCGTAGACCGTGCCGACGCGCCCCGGACGGAGCCGCTCGCCGAGGCGATACCCGGCGAGGACGGCCCCCGTCGCGACCATCGGCGTCGCGCTCACTACCGCTGCGGCATCGGGAACTCGTTGCTCACGACGTTGCGGCGCCCGACGGTCAGCAGGGTCAGCTCGCCGGTCATCCCCGCCCGCGTCACGCGGACGTAGACCTGCGTGCCGCGCCGCAGCGTCCGGCCCCTGATGCCGCGCAGCCGCGTCACGCCCTTCGTCGTCGCGCCGACGACGAGGTTGCGGCAGCGGGTGCGCGGCCGGCACGAGACCGAGATCCGCGAGCCGAGCGGCGCCGTCACCTTGAGGCTGAGCGCGCGGATGCCGCGGCCGCGGCGGAGCACCCGGCCGCGCAGCGCCACGCTCGCGTCGAGCTGGGGCGGAGGCAGCGGCGGCGGCGGCTCGAACACCTCGAACTGATGCGTCACGGTCGTCTGGTTGCCCACGTGGTCGGTGGCGGTCACCGAGAGGGTGTGGAAGCCGGACGGGAGCTCCGCGGTCGGCAGCTCGCCGACGTACGTGTCGGGCGCCTCCGGGTTGGGAGCGGTCGCGTCGGCGCCCGCGGCGCCGATGGCCATCCGGACCCCGGCCATCTCGTAGTCGTCGCGCGCCCGCGCCTCGGCGCGCAGCGGATCGCCGCGGCGGATCCGGACCGGGACGTTCGTCAGCGAGACCGTCGGCGGCGCGGGCGGCGTGATCGTGTAGTCGATCGTCCGCGCCCCGTTCGTTCCCCATTCCGCCGTGTCCATCCACGCCTGGCCCTCCCAGAGCGGCGCGAGGTACTCGCGGTACTCGGTCCTCGAGTTGACCATCGGGGCCTTGACGCGGAACGTGAAGCGCGCGACCTGGTTCTGCCCCACGGTCCGCTCGTCCATGAACGTGGGCCGGGACGGCGAGAGCCAGTCCTGGTCCCAGTACATCGGGCTGCTGCGGTCGTGCGGCTCGTCGGCGCCCAGCTTCACCGCCGTGTTGTCCCACGTGACGTTGTCGGAGAGGTTCCGCGCCTCCATCCACGAGGTGGCCTCCTGGCAGCTCTCCAGCGTGCGGTCGGGCGACTTGCGGACGAACGCCGCGTGGTAGGCGTCGGCGTCGCCGCCGACGTGCGATGCCGGCGCGGTCGGCGGCACGGCGAGGACGGACGCGCCGACGACGGCCAGCGCCATCAGCGGACGACGGGACTTCAGCGGCGGCATTGCGGTCAAAGGTAGCTCCACGGGACGGGCGGACGCTCCGGTCCGGACGCCGTACGAACACCCTCTGTGGCGGGAGGTTGCGAAGCCGCTAGGCGACGTCGCGAAGCTTCTGCG
>DASZDF010000107.1:0-6325 GCA_035942275.1 Solirubrobacteraceae bacterium
CCGCATCGCACAGCCGATCGGCCTCGACGTCGGCGGCGTCACCGCCGAGGAGACGGCGATCTCGATCGTGGGCGAGATGGTCGCGGTGCGCCACGGGCGCCGCGGCGGGCGGCTCGGCGAGGCCGGCGCCGAGCGGATCCACGACGTCGGCTGAACTACGATCCCCTGCTCGATGGGGGTCGTCCTCTACAACACGCTCACGCGGCGCACGGAGCCGCTCGAGCCGATCGAGCCGCCACGGGTTCGACTCTTCGTCTGCGGGACGACCGTCTACGACCTCTCGCACCTCGGCCACGCGAAGACCTACACGCAGTTCGACCTCGTCGCACGGCACCTGCGGCTGCGCGGCTACGACGTCTTCTACGTCCAGAACGTCACCGACATCGACGACCGGATCATCGACCGCGCCAACGAGCGCGGCGTCGACGCCAACGAGCTGGCGCGCGAGTTCACGGGCTACTACCTCGAGGACATGGCCGCGCTCGGCAACACGAGCGTCGACGAGCACGCGGCGGCGACCGGCTTCATCGACCAGATCGTGTCGCAGGTCGACCGGCTCGTCGCCGGCGGCCACGCGTACGAGCTGCCCGACGGCTGGTACTTCGACGTCTCCTCCTTCCCCGAGTACGGGAAGCTCGCGCGGCGCACGGAGGTCGCGAGCGAGGACAGCGTCGCCCGCGTCGACGAGAACCCGCTCAAGAAGGACCCCCGCGACTTCGCGCTGTGGAAGAAGCGCAAGGAGGGTGAGCCGTACTGGACGACCTCGCTCGGCGAGGGGCGGCCCGGCTGGCACATCGAGGACACGGCGATCACGGAGGCGCTGCTCGGCCCGCAGTACGAGATCCACGGCGGCGCGGTCGACCTGATCTTCCCCCACCACGAGGCGGAGATCGCGCAGATGGAGTCGATCTCCGGGCGCGCGCCCCTCGCGCGCTACTGGATGCACACGGGCTTCCTGACGCTCCGCAAGGACAAGATGTCGAAGAGCACGGGGAACTTCTTCACGATCCGTGACGTTCTCGGCACGGTCGATGCGCGAGTCTTGCGGTTCTTCTTCCTCTCGCATCACTACCGCTCCCGTGTCGACTACGACCCGTCCCTCCTCGAGACCGCCGCCGCATCCCTGAAGCGGATCGAGAACGCGTGGCAGCGGCTGCCCGCGCGGGACGACGAGATGGATCCCGCCGTCGCCGAGGCGCACGAGCGGATGCTCGCGGCGCTCGACGACGACTTCGACACGCCGGGCGCGCTCGCCGCAGTCTTCAGCGTGATCCGCGAAGGGAATCGCGAAGGGGGGCCGCTCGGCGGCCTGCGCAGACTGCTCGAGGACTTCGACGCGGTCTTCGCGGTGCTGCCGCGGGCGACGGCGGCCGGCGGCGAGCAGGACGACGACTGGATCTCGGCCGAGGTCGAGCGCCGCCAGCAGCTGCGCGCGGAGCGGAAGTTCGCCGAGGCCGACGAGATCCGCGACCGCCTGCGCGACATGAACGTGGTGATCGAGGACACCGCCGAGGGCGTCCGCTGGCACCGCGAAGTGCCGGCTTAGTCCTTCAGGACCGAGAGGACGTTCCCCGCCGGGTCCTTGAACCAGGCGATGTCGGGCCCCTGGCCGCGCATGATCCCCTTGTCGTCCTGGGGGAAGCCGTCGTAGCGCTCCATAGCGACGCCACGCTCCGCGAGTGCGTTGACCGCGGCCTCGACGTCGTCGACGGGGAAGTTCAGGATCGTGTAGTCGGCCGGCGTGTGGCCTTCCTTCTCGTAGACGAGCGTCGGCCGGTCGCCGCCGAGGTGCAGCGTCATCAGCGGCATCTCCTCCTCGGACTCGATGCGGATGCCGAGCGTCTCGCCGTAGAACTCGCGCGCCTTCTGCAGGTCGTCCACGGCGAAGCCGCTGTACGCCTTGGTGTCGCCGAACATGGTCTCGTCCTCTCGTCTGGGTTCGTGAATGGAGACCCGGAGCGGCCTCGCAACTCATCGGTCGAGCCTTTGCCGACATTTTCCTTCACGCTTTCCCGGCGTTGGGCGCGGCGCCGCGAGGGTGCGCGCCATGACCTGCACAGACGTCGTCCTCGTCGGCGCCGGGCTCGCCTCCCAGCGGTGCGCCGAGACGCTCCGCGCCCGCGGCTTCGACGGCCCGATCCGGATGATCGGCGCCGAGCCGCACGCGCCCTACGACCGCCCGCCCCTCTCGAAGGAGTTCCTGGGCGAAGCGGCCCCGCCGCCCTTGCTCCGCCCCCACGGATGGCACGCCGAGCACGGCGTCGACCTGCTCCTCGGCGACGCCGCGGTCGCGCTGGAGGACCGGCGCGTCCGGCTGGCGTCGGGCGCCGCGGTGCCCTTCGGGAAGCTCCTCGTCGCGACCGGCGCCCGCGCCCGAACCCTGCCCGGCCTGCCCGACGCGCTCACGCTCCGCTCGGTCGACGACGCGCACGACCTGCGTGAGCGGCTCCGGCCCGGCGCGCGGCTCGCGATCGTCGGCGCCGGCTTCGTCGGCATGGAGGTCGCGGCGACCGCGCTCCACCTCGGGGTCGAGGTGACCGTGTTCGAGATGGGCCCGGCGCCGCTCGGCCGGGTCCTCGGGCCGCGCGTGGGCTCCTGGTTCGCCGACCTGCACCGCGCCCGCGGGGTCGAGCTGCGGCTCGGCACCGGCTTCGACGGCAAGGGCGACCACGACGCCGTGCTCACCGCCGTCGGCGCGACGCCCGACACCGAGTGGGCGGGCCCCGACCCGTGGCGGCGCCCGGACGTCTTCGTCGCCGGCGACGCGACCGGAAGCCAGCACTGGGAGGCCGCCGCCCGCCAGGGCAACGACGCGGCCCGGGCGATGCTCGGCCTCCCCCCGCTCCCCCCCGCCATCGACAGCGTGTGGAGCGACCAGCACGGCATCCGCATCCACGTCCTCGGCCGCCCGTCGGGCGAGCCGCACGTCGAGGAGTCCACCACCGACCGGCTCGTCGCGTGGTTCGCCGAGGGCGCCGTCCTCGCGAACGCGCCCGAGCTGCTTCCCGCGGCGCGCAAGCGCCTCCGCCAGACCGAGACGACCCAGGAGATCGCAGCATGAGCCTCAACGTCCACATCGACCACGACGCCTGCCTCGCCCACGGCGACTGCGCGGTCGTCGCCCCCGACGTCTTCGTCGTCGACGACGTCGCCAAGCAGGTCGCCGACGCGCCCGACGACGTCCTCATCGCGGCCGCCCAGGCCTGCCCGTCGGTCGCCATCGTCCTCACCGACAGCGAGACCGGCGAGCAGGTCTACCCGTAGCCCCTAGGCCTCCGCCTTCGCCCGCTCCGCCGCGGCCGTCTCGCGCAGGGCGGCGAACCGCACCACCTGGCCGGCGGCGCCCCAGCTGCCCTCGTCGACCTCGTGGCACAGCACGAAGATCCGCAGGAGCTCGTCGTCGGGAACGCCGGCCGCCCGCTTGACCGCGTCGGTCGCGTTCTCGACGAGCTCCGCGCGCCGCCGGTCGGAGAGGGCGCCCTGGGGCGTCGTCGTGTCGATGCGGAAGATCGGGGCCTCGGCGGGCCGCCCCGCGGTGTAGACGTGGCCCTCGGGCAGCTCGTGCACGAAGACCCACGTGACGCCGCGGAAGAACTCGGTGTCGGGCGCCCGCTCGGCGCGCAGCAGCACCGTGGTGAGCTCCTCGATCAGCTCGTCGCGCGCGTCGTCCGACAGCGCGCCCCGCGGATAGGTGACGTCCATGATCGGCATGCAGCGGAGCGTACGGAGCCGCGCGCGCTAGCGATAGGTCACGAGCGACGGCGCGCCCTGCTCCAGGTGCGCGTGCTCGTTGAAGGACACGAGCGTCGTGCCCCCGCGCCCGGTGACGACCTTCGTGATCCCGGTGTTCACCGTGACCCGGTTGAAGCGGACGAACGCGGCGGGCGGCACGTCGAGGAGCCGCACGCACGCCGCCGCGAGCGGCCCGCCGGACGTCGACACGAGCGCGGTCGTCCCCGACTCGAGCCGCCCCGCGAGGTCGCGGAGCGCCGCCTCCACCCGCGCCGCGAACGCCGCCCACGGCTCCTCCGCCGGCCCGTCGGCGCCGCCCTCGATCCACGCGTGCAGCGCCTTCTCGAGGATGGCCTGGAAGTCGCGGCTGGAGACCGGCGGCGTGTCGTCGCGGCCCTGGCGGTCCTCGCGCACGAGCGTGTCGGAGTGATGGACGAGGATGTCCTCGGTCACGTACTCGTTCCAGCGCTCGTCGACGACGACATCGAGCCCGAGCGCCTCCGCGATCGGGCGGGCCGTGTCCTTCTGGCGGTCGAGCGAGCCGCTGACCACCTCGTCGATCCGCACGCCGCGCCGCGCGAGGTCCGCCGCGAGCGCGCGCACCTGCTCGGCGCCGTGCTCGGACAGCACGTCGTAGTTCTCGCCCCCGAAGGAGGCCTGCGCGTGGCGGACGAGGAGGATGCTCGGCATGACCGGCGGAGGATCCTCGCAGGCCGTCCCTGGACGTGTACGCGAAAACCGCGTACACCGGCGATTGACCTGAAGCGGCGGCTCGGCCGGAGTCGCGGATAGACGACAGCCCTTTCCGGTTGTTTGGCCCCGCCCTGAGAACAGGCGTACGGTCGGACGATGCGCCCCGCCCCCGTCGCGGTGGCCCTCGCGGTGCTGACGCTCGCACCGCCCGCCGCCGCCGACCACGCGCCCCCCGTGCTCCTCTCGCCGAACACTCCCGGCGAGGTCACGCTCGCCGGCGCCGTCAGCCAGAACACCGTCTCGGCCGACGGGTCGCGGATCCTCATGCGCTCCTCCGACCAGCTCGTCGCCGGGGACACCGACACGGCCACGGACCTCTACGAGCTCTCCGCCGGCACGTACAAGCTGATCACCGACCGGGTGCAGGCCGGTGCGGACGCGGAGGCCGGCGCAAGCCTCGTGGCCGCCTCGACCGACGGCTCGATCGTCTTCTTCAAGACGGACGAACCGCTGACCGCGGACGACTCCGACGCCTCCGACGACGTGTTCCGTCGCGCTGCGGGCGCGACCACGCTGGTCTCCGACCGCGTGCAGGCCGGCGCCGACGCGGCCGTGCCCGTGTCGGGGCAGGCGGTGACGCCGGACGGTTCACGGCTCTTCTTCTCCACCGCCGAGCCGATCGTCGCCGCGGACGACGACAGCGAGACCGACGTGTACGAGAGCACCACCAGCGGGACGACGCTGATCTCCGACCGCGCCCAGGGCGGAGCAGACGCGGAGCTCGCGGCGTTCGGCGCCTTCCCCGTCTCGGCGGCCGATGGCTCGGAGGTCTGGTTCAGGACGGACGAGGCGATCCTCGCCGCCGACACCGACGCGAGCGCCGACGTCTACCAGCGCACCTCCACCGGCACCGTCACCCTCCTCACCGACCGCCTTCAGGCCGGGGCCGACGAGGAGAAGGACGTCGTGTCCAGCTCCGCCACGCAGGACGGATCGCGGTTCTTCTTCGTGACGGGCGAACCGCTCCTCGCAACGGACGGCGACGCCTCGGGCGAGGACGTCTACCTGCGCGAAGGGGCGACGACGACGATGGTCTCCGACCGGGTCCAGGCCGGGGCCGACGAGAACGTCAACGCGATCCTCGGGCTCGAGCCTTCCCCGGACGGCGCACGTGTCCTCTTCACGACGACCGAGCCGATCGTCACCTCCGACACCGACACGGCGTTCGACGGGTTCGTCCGTGACATCGCCGGCGGGACGACCAGCCACGTGACGGACCGCCCCGCGGTGGCGGACGCGAACTTCAACGCGTCGGTGCACGCCGCGTCGAGTGACCTGACGCGAATCTTCTTCGTGACGACCGAGGCGATGAGCGCCGGCGACACCGACGGCGCACAGGACGGCTACCTGCGCGAGGCCGGGGCGGTCACGCTGCAGACCGATCGCATCCAGCAGGGCGCGGACGAGGCGGTCCCCGCGACGTCCGGCGGCGCCTCGGCCGACGGCTCGCGGTTCTTCTTCCGCACGGCGGAGCCGATCCTCGCCTCGGACACCGACGGGCAGACCGACATCTACGAGCGCACCGGTGCGACGACGTCACACATCACCGATCGCGTCCAGGCGGGTCCCGACCTGGACGAGGGCGTCCAGGGCAGCAACGTCCTCTCGGCGGACGGGAAACGCGTCTACTTCCTGGCCGTCGAGCAGCTCGTCGCGGCGGACACCGACGACGAGGTCGACCTCTACCTCGCCGCCGTCCCGGGGCCGAATCCCGACCCGGACCCCGATCCCGATCCGCCGGCCCCTCCGGCGCCGCCCGCCCCGCCCGCGCCGCCGGCCTTCACGCCGCCCGGCCCGGGCCCCGGCCCGGCGCCGGCGCCCGTCCTCGCGCCACATCCCC
>DASZDF010000108.1:0-7034 GCA_035942275.1 Solirubrobacteraceae bacterium
CGAAGCCGCCCTCCTCCTCCGAGAGGCCGAGCGGGGTGACGTACTTCCCGGTGTCGTCCTGCACGACGGGCAGCGCGGACAGCGCGACCGCGGGCAGCGTGAAGTAGATGGCGAAGACGGCGAGGCGCACGCGCCCGATCGCCCGCGGGATCGTGCGCGTCTCGTCCTTGGCCTCCTCGGCCATGTTCGAGATCGTCTCGATGCCGGTGTAGGCGATCATCCCGATCGGGATGGCGAGCAGGAAGTCGCTCCACGCCGGCGCGACGCCGAAGTCGACGTTCTGCACGAGCGTGTCGGGCGAGAGCACGAGCACCGCACCGGCGAGGACGAGCAGGACCTGCGTGAAGAAGTCGACGACGGCGAGCGCGATGTTCAGCCCGGCGGACTCCTCGACGCCGACGACGTTGATCGCCGACAGCAGGCCGATCACCCCGATGCCGAAGAGGATGTCGCCCGGCGACTCCTGCAGGAACTCCAGCGGCTCGAATACGCCGCCGAGGTAGTGCGGGACGAAGAACGCGGAGATCGCGACGGTGACGACGTAGTTGAGCATCTGCGCCCACGCCGCGACGAACGACCACAGCTCGTTGAACGCGCGCCGCGCGAAGCTCGACGACCCGCCGGCCTCCGGGTACATCGTCGTGGCCTCGGCGTACGTGGCCGCCGTGCAGTAGAAGAACGCGCCCGTGATGAGGAAGACGATCGGCGTGAGGCCGAGCGCGTAGCCGGCGACGAGCCCGAGCGCGTAGTAGATCGACGAGCCGACGTTCCCGTACGCGGTCGAGAACAGCGCGTTGACGCCGAGCACGCGCTGGAGGCCGTGGAGGCGCCGGCGGGCCATGGTGCGAGCCTGCGGCCTCGGCGTCAGGCCGCCGTGAAGATCGGCGCCGTGCGCATCAAGATCGCGTGAAGCCGTACGCTCGCAACGTGTCGACGAAGCGGCCTCCAGCGTGGCTCGGGCTTCTCGCCGCCGTCGTCTCGGTCGCGCTGACGACGGCCGTCGTCTACCCGCTGCGGGCGGTGGCCGCCGACATCGCCCTGAGCGTCCTCTACGTCCCTTCCGTGCTGTTCATCGCGTGGCTGTGGGGGACGCGGCTCGCGGTCGCCACCGCGTTCGCGGCGGCGTTCGCGTTCGGGTTCTCGCACGTCGAGCCCGCCGGGCGCTTCACGATCGCCGACGGCGAGAACTGGGTGGCCCTCGCGGTGTTCCTCGTCGCCGCCATCGCGGCGGGCGCCCTCGCGAACGCCGCGCGTTCCCGCGCCCGCGAGGCGGAGCTGCGCCGCAGCGAGGCCGACCTCGCGGCGGAGATGGCGCGCATCCTCCTGCGCGGCGGCGAGCTGAGCAGCGCGCTGCCGGTCGCGGCCGAGCGGCTCGCGGCGGCGCTGCAGCTGGGCTCGGCGACGATCGCGCTCGACGAGGTGGAAGGCGGCACGACGTTCCCGCTGTGGGAGCAGGAGCGCCGGCTCGGGACGCTCGCCGTCGGTGGCGAGGTGACCGACCGCACGCTGCGCCGCCTGCGCGAGCGCGTCGTGCCGGCCCTCGAGGCGCTGCTCGCGGCGGCGCTCGAGCGCGAGGCGCTGCTCGGCGATGTCGTCGAGACGCGGGCGCTGCGGCGCAGCGACGTCCTGAAGACGGCGCTGCTGCGGGCGGTGAGCCACGACCTCCGCACGCCGCTGACCGGGATCATCGCCGCGGCCGAGCCGCTCGCCGCCGAGGACCTGGACGAGACGGATCGGCGCGAGCTCGCGGCGGGCGTGTCGCACGACGCGCACCGCCTGTCGCGCCTGATCGACCAGCTCCTCGACCTGAGCCGCCTCGAGGCCCGCGCGGTCGAGGCCCACCCGGACTGGTGCGCCATCGACGAGGTCCTGCGGGGCGCCGCCGAGCACGTGGCGACGCCGACCGGGCTGAAGCTCTCGCTCGACGCCGATCTCCCGCTGGTCCGTGCCGATGCCGCGCAGCTCGAGCGCGCGTTCGCCAACCTGCTCGAGAACAGCGCCCGCCATGCCGCGGGCCACCCGGTGTCCGTGCGGGCGCGGGCGTTCGGGAACCGTCTGGTGGTGCGCATCGTCGACCGCGGGCCCGGGATCCCGCCGTCGCAGCTCGAGCGCGTGTTCGAGCCGTTCCATCGCGTCGAGGACGACGGCACCGGCCACCGCGGGTCCGGCCTCGGGCTCGCGATCGCGCGCGGCTTCCTCGACGTGAACGGCGCCCGGGTGTGGGCCGAGTCGCATCCACAGCACGGGACGTCGTTCGTCGTCGAGCTGCCGCTCCAGGGCGAGCCCGCGACCGTGCCCGCGTGACCGCCCCGCGCCAGCGCATCCTCGTCTGCGACGACGAGCCGCAGATCCTGCGCGCGCTGCGGATAACCCTGCGCAACGAGGGCTTCGAGGTGCAGGCGGCCAGCGGGGCGGTCGAGGCGCTCGACGCCGCCGCTCTCCAGCCGCCCGACGCCGCGATCCTCGACCTGCTCCTGCCCGACGGGGACGGCATCGAGATGACCCGGCGCCTGCGCGAGTGGAGCGGCCTGCCGATCATCGTGCTCTCCGCCGTCGGGGAGGAGGAGCAGAAGGTCCGCGCGCTCGAGGCCGGTGCCGACGACTACGTCACGAAGCCGTTCAGCCCGCGCGAGCTCGTCGCGCGGCTGCGGGCGGCGCTTCGGCGCGCCGTGCCACTGGCCGACGAGCCCGTGCTCCGCGCCGGCGAGATCGAGCTGGACCTCGGTGCGCGCGCCGTCCGCCGCGCCGGGGAGGAGGTCCACCTCACGCCGATCGAGTTCCGGCTGCTGAGCGCGCTCATGAGCCGCCCGGGGCGGCTGCTGACCCACTCGACGCTGCTCACCGAGGTGTGGGGAAACGCGTACGCGGACGACGTCGCGACGCTCCGCACGCACATCGCGAACCTGCGGCGCAAGGTCGAGCCCGACGATGCGAGGCGGCGGCACATCCGGACCGACGCGGGCGTCGGGTACCGGTTCGTGAGCGAGCCGTCGTGAGGCAATACGTACGCTATACCTATAGGGGTGACCCATGCGGACGAGGCGCCGAGCTTGACGAACAGCTCCGCGGCGGTGCTCGGGATGGTCGTGCTCGGTGCACGCTCGGGCTACGACATCCGGCGCGCCGCCGAGCGCTCGCTGCGGTTCTTCTGGGCGCTCGGGCCGCCGCAGATCTACGCGGAGCTCAAGCGGCTCGAGGCCGCAGGGCTGATCGACGGGCGCGACGACGCGCGCGGGAGCCGCGCCCGCCGCGCCTTCGAGGCCACCGAGGCCGGCGAGCGGGCGCTGCGCCGCTGGCTGACCCACGGCGACGTCGGGACGCTCGAGATCCGCGACCCCGAGATGCTGCGGCTGTTCTTCGCCGACGCGGTCGAGCGCGCCGACGTCCTCGACCGAGCCGGGCTGATCCGCCGGCGCTCGGAGCAGGCGCTCGAGCACTTCGACCGCGAGATCGCGCCGGCCGCCGCCAGGACGCGGGAGGCGGGCGCCGAGTTCCCCGAGCACGTCGCCGAGTTCGGCCGCGAGCTGCACGAGTTCATCGTCGACTGGTGCGACCGCCTGGTCGCCACGCTCGGAGCGGTGGAGAGGAAGGCGTGAGCGCGACCACGATCCGCGTCAGCGCCGACGTGCCCGCGCCGGCCGAGCGCGTCTTCCGGCGCCTCAGCGACCTCGACGCGCACCGCGATCTCGCCTCGCCGGGCATCGAGGTGCTCTCGCTGCACGGGCGGCGGGGCGCGCGCACCGGCGGGCTCGTGCGGCTCAACGGCCCGCTCGGGGTCCGCGTCATGGCGCGAACCCGCGTCTGCGACGCCCAGTTCCCGCGCCTGCTCAGCGGTGAGGCCGCCACCCCGGACGGCACCACCGCAAGCCTCGCGTGGCACCTCGAGCCGCGCGGCCGGGCGACGACCGTCGCCGTCGTGCTGACCGCCCGGCCCCGCAGCGCCAGGCACCGCGCCCTGCTCGCGCTCGGAGGCCGCGTGTGGCTGCGTCGGCACCTCGCCACGGCCATCCGGCGACTCGGCCGGGACACACAGGCGTAGGCGACGCATCAAACCCGCTTGATGTATTGTCGGTGAGGTGACCGCCCCCGCCCACGCCGAGGCGTCGTCGCCTCCGGGGTTCCTGCGGCTCGCGGGGCACCCGTTGCGCTGGCGGCTGCTGAGCGAGCTGGCGCGCAGCGACCGGCGGGTCGGCGAGCTGTGCGAGCTGGCCGGGCAGCGGCAGAGCCTGGTCTCGTACCACCTGCGCCGGCTGCGCGACGCACGCGTGGTCTCGGCGCGCCGTAGCCTCGCGGACGGCCGCGACACGTACTACGTCCTCGATCTGCCCCGGTGCGGGGAGCTGCTCGTCGCCGCGGGCGCCTCGTTGCACCCCGGCCTCGCCTCGGCCGCCGGCTCGCGGCCGCGCGCGGCGGTGGCACGCGCACGCGTGTTGTTCCTCTGCACGGGCAACAGCGCGCGCTCGCAGATGGCCGAGGCGCTGGCCGAGCAGCTGTCCGGCGGGAGCGTGCGCGCCGCCAGCGCCGGCAGCCATCCCAAGCCGCTTCACCCCAACGCGGTCCGGGTGATGCGCGAGCGTGGCATCGATCTCTCCCGTCGGCGCTCGAAGCATCTGAGCGAGCTCACGGGCCGGCGCTTCGACTACGTGATCAGCCTGTGCGACCGCGTGCGCGAGGTCTGCCCCGAGTTCCCGGGGAGCCCGCAGGCGATCCACTGGAGCTTGCGCGACCCCGCGCGCGAGCCGGGGACCGACGACGCGACCCTGCCGGCCTTCGAACGCACGGCCGCCGAGCTCGAGTCGCGCATCGGGTTCCTGCTCGACGCGATCAGACAGACCACCACGCCCCAGGAGGCGATCGAGCATGCGTGACGACTTCGTCAACGTCCGCTACATGGTCGACGACGTCGAGGACGCCGTCGCCTTCTACACGACCCACTTCGGCTTCGAGGTGCGCTCGAGCGCCGCGCCCGCCTTCGCCGACGTCGTCCGGGGCCATCTGCGCCTGCTGCTGAGCGGCCCGGCCAGCTCGGCCGGGCGGCCCATGCCCGACGGACGCACGCCGGAGCCCGGCGGCTGGAACCGCATCCACCTGCTGGTCGACGACCTCGCGAGTGAGGTCGAGCGGCTGCGGGCGGCGGGGCTGAGCTTCCGCAACGACATCGTCAGCGGCCCCGGCGGCCGCCAGATCCTGCTCGACGATCCCGCCGGCAACCCGATCGAGCTCTTCCAGCCCGCCGGCGTCTAGGTCGCGCCGACCGGCGCGTCCTCCAGCTCGGCGCGGTACCCGAAGACGGCGGCGGCGAGCGCGAGGGCGGCGAGCGTCCACAGCAGCGCGTCGTAGCCGAGCGCGGCTGCGTAGACCGCCGCCGCGACGGGCGCGGCGGCGCGCGCGGCGATCGTCAGCGACGCCGCCACGCCGCCGATCGTGCCGTACGCCGCCTGCCCGTAGCGGTCCGCGATCACGGTGGCGCGCGCGAGCGTCCCCATGCCGTTGCCCATCCCCAGCAGGACGAACCCCGCGACGATCGCCCACGGCGCCGAGAGCGTCGCGACGAGCACGATGCCGCCGGTGACCTGCGCGAAGACGAGCGCCGTCGACCAGGCGGGGGAGACCCGCGCCGCGACCGGCCCGAACAGGATCCGCCCGGGGATCTGCGCGAGGCCCACGAGGCCGAGCGCGAACGCGGCGAACGTCGCGCTGTGGCCGCGCTCGAGCAGGATCGGGATCGCGTGAACGATCAGCGCCACCGCCGCGACCTGGGCGAGGAAGAACGCCGCCGACAGCATCCAGAAGTCCCGCGAGCGCAGGACCGATCCGGCGTCGGCGGAGGGCGCGTCGACGACCTCGCGCGCCTCCGGTTCCGGCGCCGGGCGCAGGACGAGCGCGTGCAGGGGCACCGTGATGGCCCCGAGGATCCCGGCGAGGATCACGAGCGCGTCGCGCCAGCCGTACGCGTCGATCAGGGCCTGGGAGAGGGGGACGAAGATGAAGCTCGCCAGCGCGGCGACGAGCGTCACCGCGGTCATCGCCCGCCGCCGCTCGGCGGGCGCCGCGAAGTGCTTGGCGAGCACGGTGAAGGCGGCCTCGTAGAGCACGGCGGCCATGACGAGCCCGATGCCGACCCAGACGGCGTACAGCACGGCGAGCCCATCGACGCGCGACCACGCGAGCACGAGCAGCGTCCCGACGACGGACCCGGCCGTCATCAGTCCCCGCGGGCTGTGACGGTCGAGGAACCGCCCGACGCCGACGCCCGCGAGGGCCGAGACGAGGATCGCCGCCGAGAAGGCGCCGGTGAGCTCCGCGGTGGAGTAGCCGAGGTCCCGCTGCATGGGCACGAGGAAGGCCGCGAACGCGTAGTAGAGGATCCCGTAGGACACGGTCTCGGTGACCGAGAGCGCGCCCGTGATGGCCCAGCGGCGAGTGCGCGTCACGCCTGGAGCGGCACGTGCAGCGACCCCGCGCCGCAGCACGCCGGCACCGACGCCCCGGCCACCGCGCTCTCCTCGGGCGCCGCCGGCCGGTTGCACACGCCCGTCTCCGGCAGCACGAGCTCGACGCGCCGCGCGGCCTCGAGGTCGCCCGCGAGCGCCGCGGCCACCGAGCGGACCTGCTCGTAGCCCGTGCGGAGCAGGAACGTCGGCGCGCGGCCGTAGCTCTTCATGCCGACGATGTAGACGCCGTCGTCGGGGTGACTCAGCTCGTCGACGCCGTGCGGCGGCACCGATCCGCACGAGTGCACGTTCGGGTCGATCAGGGGAGCGAGCGAGCGCGCCGCCTCGACGCGGTCGTCGAGGTCGAGCCGCAGCTCGGAGAGCACGGAGAGGTCGGGCCGGAAGCCGGTCGTGGCGATGACCTCGTCCGCGGCGATGCGGAGGTTCCCGTCGCCGAGGACGATCCGCCCGGAGAGCGACCAGACCGCGCGCGTCTGGAAGTCGCCGATCAGCTCGATCGCGCCGTCGTCGACCATCGCGCGGACGGCCTCGCCGAGCGCGCCGCGCGCGGGCAGCTGGTCGTCGCCGCCACCGCCGTAC
>DASZDF010000109.1:0-2683 GCA_035942275.1 Solirubrobacteraceae bacterium
GGCGACGCGATCGTCGAGGGCGTCGGGCGCCGCGCGCGGCACGTGATGGTGCCGAGGTCGCTGAAGCCGCTGCTCTACCTGCGCGCCGTGGTGCAGCCGCTCAGCGAGTGGCAGGCGCGGCGCAGCGGCGTCGCGGACGTCGTCCGGCTGGCCGAGCAGGAGGAGACCGAGCTCACGACGCCGCAGCCGACGGAGCCCGTCCGCTCCTGAGCTCGGCGGCGACCTCCGGCAGGCGCCCCTCCTCGATCGCCCCGCGCAGCTCGCGCATGAGGCGCTCGATGTACACGAGGTTGTGGAGGCTCAGCAGGCGCACGCCGGTCAGCTCGCGGTTCTTCGCGAGGTAGCGCAGGTAGCCGCGGCTGAGGCCGGCGCTGCACGCGGGGCACGGGCAGCCGTCCTCGATCGGCTCCTTGGCGTCCTTGAAGCGCGCCGCCGCGAGATTCATGCGGAAGCGCTCGGAGGGGTCGGGCGTGAGCACCACGCCGTGGCGCCCGAGCCGCGTCGGCGTGACGCAGTCGAACGTGTCGATCCCCAGCTCGACGCCGCGGATGAGGTCGTCGACCTCGCCGATGCCGAGCAGGTGCCGGGGCTTCTCCGCCGGCAGCTCCGCCGTCGTCCAGCCGACGACCTCGTACATCTGCTCCTTCTCGGCGCCGAGCGAGCCGCCGACCGCGATCCCGTCGACGCCGCGCGCGGCGACCGCCTGCGCGCTCGCGACGCGCAGGTCCTCGTGCACGCCGCCCTGGACGATGCCGTAGACGAGCTGGCCGCCCGGCCCGTGGTCGGCGTGCCAGCTCAGGCACCGGTCGAGCCAGCGGTGCGTGCGCTCGGTCGAGCGTGCGGTGTAGTCGCGCTCGACGTGGAACGGGGTGCACTCGTCGAAGACCAGGGCGATGTCGGAGTTGAGCTTCGCCTGGACCTCCATCGACGTCTCGGGGCCCATGAAGACGGTCTTGCCGTCGCGCGGGTTGCGGAAGGTGACGCCCTCCTCCTCGATCGCGAGGACCTTGCCGTCGCGCTCCCCGCCGTACGGGGAGCGGCCCTTGACCTCGTCGGCGACCGTGCCGTGGCCCATGCTGAAGACCTGGAAGCCGCCGGAGTCGGTGACGATCGGGCGGTCCCACCCCATGAACCCGTGCAGGCCGCCGAAGGAGTCGATGAGGTCGTGGCCGGGCTCGAGGAACAGGTGGAACGTGTTCCCGAGGACCATGTCGTAGCCGAGGGCCTCGACCTCGCGCGCCTCGAGGCCCTTGACGACGGCCTTCGTCGCGAGCGGCACGAACGCCGGCGTGCGGACGGCGCCGTGCGCGGTGTGGATCACGCCCGCGCGCGCCCGGCTGTGCGGGTCGCGCGCGGTGATCTCGAGCGGGGCGGCGCGGGACACGCCGCCCCACGATACGGCTGGTCTACGCCGTGACCGGCGCGCCGTTGCTCTCGGAGCGCGTCGCGGTGCCCTCGATCGCGGGCGTGTCGGACGTGCCCGAGTCGACGCCGATCTCGATGCGGCGCGGCTTGCGCTGCTCGGGCTTCGGGACGCGCACCTCGAGGACGCCCTTGTCGAACGTCGCGGCGATCGCCTCGGCGTCGATGCCGTCGGGCAGGGTCAGGCTGCGGCTGAACTGGCCGCTGCCGCGCTCGAGGCGGTAGTAGCCGTCCTTCTTGGCCTCGTGCTCGAACTTGCGCTCACCGGAGACGGTGAGGACGTTCTCGTGCACCTCGATCTTCACGTCGCTCTGGTCGAGGCCGGGAAGGTCGGCGCGGAGCACGAAGTGGTCGTCGCTCTCGACGAGGTCCATCGCGGGGACCCACCGACGGCCGCCACCCGTGCCGGTGCCGCCGCTCGCCGGGGCGTCGAAGAACGTGTTGAAGAGCCGGTTCATCTCCGTCTGGATCGTCTGGAGCTCACGAGCCGGCTCCCAGCGGACAAGCGCCATGTCTCCTCCTGGGGACGATCGGTTTAGTACTCGCCCGGGAGTATAGAAATCTCAGTCGGAGACTGTCAAGTCTGCGCGCTGCAGCTCTGAGGGCCGCTCGGGCCCGCGACGCGCTCGCACGCGTCGGCCAGCGTGGCGAGCTCCGCCGGCTCGAAATGCGACAGGAAGTGCTCGCGGATCCCCTCGAGGTGGGTGCTCGAGGCGGCGCGGAGCTTGCTCCGGCCGGCGTCGGTGAGGCGGGCGTACGCGCCGCGCGCGTCGTCGGCGCAGGAGACGCGCTCGACGTAGCCGTCGCGCTCCAGCCGATCGACGAGGCGGGTCAGGCCGCTGCGGCTCAGCAGCACCGACTCGGCGACGTCGCACATCCGCATCTTGCAGCCCTCCGCCTTGTCGAGGTGGAGGAGCACCTCGTACGACGTGAGCGGCAGGCCGTGCGCCGACTCGAGGTCCGCGTCGAGCCGCTTGACGAGCAGCGCGTGGGCGCGTAGGAGGCCCCGCCATGCGCGGAGCTCGGTCTCGTCGAGCGGTCGGGTCTCGTTGGAAAGCGACGCCATGGCGTGTTGGCGGCGACCGTAGCACCGGAATCGGTCAGCCGCCTACATTGTTGCACATGCAATCACAGGCGCGCTAGCCTCCCTGGACATGAACCTCGAGGGGCTGCACCACGTCACGGCGATCACGGCCGACGCGCCGCGCAACGTCGACTTCTACGCGCGGCTGCTGGGGCTGCGGATGGTCAAGAAGACCGT
>DASZDF010000110.1:0-7288 GCA_035942275.1 Solirubrobacteraceae bacterium
CTTCCTGCTCGTCACGCACGAGAACCCCGACGGGGACGCGCTCGGGTCGCTGTTCGCGATGCACGGCGTGCTGCGGCTGCTGGGCAAGGACGCGCAGATGTTCATCAACGCGGACGAGTTCCCGCTGCCGTACGAGTACCGCTTCTTCGACTTGGAGCACGGCGTCGTCACCGCCGTTCCGGACGACCTCGACACGCGCGTCGTGATCTTCCTCGACTGCGGCAACATCGACCGCGCGCCGGAGGCGCTGCGCGACTCCGGCCTGCGCATCCTCAACGTCGACCATCACCACGACAACACCCGCTTCGGCTCGATCGACCACGTCGTCGCCGACGCGTCGTGCACGGCCGAGATCGTGTGGGACCTCATGCGCTCGCTGGGCGTCGAGGCGACGCCGGAGATCGCCGACGCGCTCTACGTCGGGCTCGTCACCGACACCGGCCGGTTCATGTACGAGAACACCGGCACGCGCGCGCACGTCATGGCGGCGGAGCTGATCGGGGCGGGCGTCGACGTCCACGAGATCTACCGGCGGCTGTACGAGGGGATCCCGTACGCGAAGCTGCGGCTGCTCGCGCTCGCGCTCGGGGCGGTGCGGCGCTTCGACGACGGCCGGCTCACGCTGTCGCGCCTGACGCGCGAGCACTTCAGCGAGGCCGAGGCCGAGGACAGCTACTCCGAGGGCATCGTCGACCACCTGCGCGGGGTCGAGGGGACGAAGGTCGCGGCGCTCGTGCGCGAGCTCAACGGCAACGGCGATCCGCGGGCGAAGGTCTCGCTGCGGGCGGCGGACCCGGCGGTCGACGTGTCGGCGATCGCGCGCGCGGGCGGGGGAGGCGGCCATCGTCAGGCGGCCGGCTTCACGACGCAGCTCCCCGACGAGCAGCTCGTCGCGTTCCTGCGCGACGCCCTCGCCGCGCAGCTCGCCGCGCTGCCCGACGACCACTCGTCGCGCTAGACGGCCTGCCGGCTGGACCACAGCAGCGCGGTCCGGTGCCGCGCGAGTCGCGGCGCCGCCGCCCATGGCAGCCCTCCGCGGCGCGAGCGCACGGGGTGCGCGAGCTTCTGGCTGATCGCCGTCTCGTGGACGAAGCGACCGCACGGGGCGAGCACGCGCGCGATCTCCTGCAGCGCGCGCTCGGCGTCGGCGATGTGCCAGCACGTGCCGAAGTCGATGACGACGTCGAAGCTCGCGGCCGGGAAGGGGAGCGCGCGGACGTCGCCGTGGACGAGCTCCGCCTCGATGCCGCGCTCGTCGAGGCGCCGGCGAGCCTCCGCGAGCAGCGTCGGGTCGACGTCGAGCCCGGTGAGCCGCTCGGGGCGGCTGAGCCGGGCGAGCGGTGGGAGGGCGATGCCGCGGCCGCAGCCGACCTCGAGGATCCGCGCGCCCTCGGGGATCCTCAGCGATCGGATGAGCGCCGGGACCTCCACGCGCTCCTGGAGCACGTTGCGCCGCTCGACGTTGGGGAAGGGCTGGTACTCGGCGGTCATGGTCGAGGCTCCTGTCGACTGAGGGTCAGCAAGGCTTCGCGCAGCCTAGCGCGCTATCGACCAGCGGTCAAGAGCGGCTCGGCATGATCTCCGGCGTGGACGGCATCCTCCTGGTGGACAAGCCCGCGGGCAAGACGTCGCACGACGTCGTCGCGGCCGTGCGCAGGGAGCAGGGCGGGCGCAAGGGGCCCAAGGTCGGCCACGCGGGGACGCTCGACCCGTTCGCGACCGGTCTGCTGCTGGTGCTGCTGGGTCGTGCGACGCGCGCGCAGCGGTTCCTCATGGCGCTGCCGAAGACCTACGAGGCCGTGGCGCGGTTCGGGGCGGTCTCGAGCACCGGCGACCCGGAGGGGGAGATCGTCGAGACGGGCGCGCCGGTCCCGGAGCCGCTCGTCCTGCCCACGGGCGTCATCACCCAGCGCCCGCCGGCGTACAGCGCGATCAAGGTCGGCGGCGAGCGGGCGTACCGGCTCGCGCGGCGCGGGGAGGAGGTCGAGGTCCCGGAGCGGGAGGTCACCGTCTACACCGCGGTCGAGCGGTGGCGGGAGGGGGAGCGGGTCGGCATCGAGCTGCGCTGCTCGGCGGGGACGTACGTCCGCAGCTACGTGGCCGACCTCGGCGACGCGTACTGCGAGGCGCTCCGGCGTACCGCCATCGGGCCGTTTCGCGTGGAGGACGCGGGCGCGCAGGTGCCGCTCGCCGACGCGCTCGCGGCGGTCATGCCGGTCGCCGAGGTGTCGGGCGACGAGGCGCGGAAGGCCGGTCACGGCGTGGCGGTCGTGGCCATGCACGCCCCCGCGGACGGCCCCGTGCTGCTCGTCGACGCCGACGGGCCGATCGCCGTCGCCGAGCCGCGCGAAGGCGGGCTGCTCAAGCCGACCGTAGGCTTCCGCGCCGGATGAAGATCACGCCGCTCCCCGAGGTCGAGCCCCGCCCGCGTCGCGTCGCGGTCGGCACGTTCGACGGCGTCCACCGCGGGCACCGCGAGGTCATCGCGGGCTCGGACACCGTCCTGACCTTCGAGCCGCACCCGGTCGCGGTCGTGAAGCCGGACGCCGCGCCGAAGCTCCTGACGCGCCTCGACCGCAAGGCCGAGCTGATCGAGGGGCTCGGCGTGGAGGAGGGCGTGGTCATCCCCTTCGCCCGCGAGTTCGCGAGCCGCTCGGCCCAGGAGTTCGTCGACGACGTGCTCGTCGGCCGCCTGCAGGCGACGCGGGTGAGCGTGGGTGAGAACTTCCGCTTCGGCCACAAGGCGCAGGGCGACGCCGAGATGCTCCGCGGCGACAGCCGGTTCGAGACCCGCGTGCAGCCGCTCATCGAGGTCGGCGACGAGATCGTCTCGTCGAGCCACATCCGCGGGCTCGTGCTCGGCGGCCACGTCGAGGAGGCCAACCCGCTGCTCGTCGACCCGTTCCAGGTCCGCGGCGAGGTCGCCCACGGCGACAAGCGCGGTCGCGAGCTCGGCTACCCGACGGCGAACCTCGTCCCCGACCCGGCGTTCGTGACGCCCGGCCACGGCGTCTACGCGGGCCGTGCGGCGACCGTCGACGGCGAGTGGTCGATCGCCGCGGTGAACATCGGGATCCGCCCGCAGTTCAACACCGGGCGCGGCGAGCTGATCGAGGCCTACCTGCTCGACTTCGAGGGCGACCTGTACGGCCAGGAGCTCCGGATCGAGTTCCACCGCAGGCTGCGCGGCGAGCGGCGTTTCGCCGACGTCGACGCCCTCCTCACGCAGATGGCGAAGGACGTCGACGCCGCCAGGCGGCTGCTAAGTTCTCCGGCCGCATGACCCTGACCCAGGAGACCAAGGCCGAGATCGTCGCGCGCTGGGGCGCGTCGCCCACGGACACGGGGGACACCCGCGTCCAGATCGCTCTCCTCACGGCCCGGATCAACGAGCTCACCGAGCACCTGCGCACGCACCGCAAGGACCATCACTCACGGCGCGGCCTGCTCATGCTCGTCGGCAAGCGGCGGCGGCTGCTCAACTACCTGCAGCGCCACGACCTCGAGGGGTACCGCGAGCTGATCCGCGAGCTCGGCCTCCGTCGCTAGGCGGGGCCGTGGCGATCATCGCGCCAGGCACGCCGGCGCCGGAGTTCCGGCTCATCGACGAGCAGGGCGAGCGCTTCACCCGCGAGAACCTGCTCGGGCAGACCAGCGTCCTCGTCTTCTACCCGGCGGCGTTCAGCCCCGTCTGCACGGACCAGTTCCAGATCTACGAGGAGGTCCTCGACGAGTTCGAGGCCCGCGGCGCGAAGCTCTACGGCGTGTCGTGCGACTCGATGTGGGCGCAGAAGGCGTTCAAGGAGCAGCTCGGGATCACGATCCCGCAGCTGTCGGACTTCGAGCCGAAGGGCGAGGCGTCGCGCGCTTTCGGCGCCTACTTCGAGAAGTCGGGAAGCTCCAACCGCGCGCTCGTCATCGTCGACCCCGAGGGCGTCGTGCAGTGGAGCTGGGAGGGCGAGCACCCCGGCGTGCTCCCGGGCGCGAACCTGATCTTCGACGGCCTCGCCGCCTCTCAGGGCGAGGCGCAGATCACGTAGGCGACGGGCGTCCGGCCGCGCTCGGCGCCGTTGAAGAGCGTCACGCGCCATGCCGACGGCGGCGCGTCGCCGACCGGGATCGTCTCGACGACCTTGTCGTTCGTCGTCGGCGGGCCCGCGAAGCCTCCGCCGCCGCCGGTCGCGCGCTCGTCGCCCTCGCAGCGGACCGTGACCGACCCGATCTCGCCGGCCGCGACGTCCGGCCCGCTCAGCTCTCGCTCGACGACGTTCGTCGCACCCGCCTCGCCCCGGCGTCCGCGCGGGATCTGACCCTTCGCGAAGTCGACCCGCCGCAGCGAGCGGTTGACCACGTGCTTCGTCGACACCGACGGCTCCTTGAGCTCGATCGGGCCGACGCTGTCCGGCGCGACCGACTGCGCGTAGGCGATGCCGCTCAGCGCGATGCAGAGGGCGAGGAAGGCGACGGCGGTGGCTGGCGATGGGCGACGCATGCCCTCGGGGTACCCGCCTACCGTGTCCGCATGTCGGACCTCACGAGCGCACCGGTTCCCGCCCTGCGGCCCGACGACCACCTCCGCGGCCCCGACGACGCGCCGCTGGTCGTCATGTACGCGGACTTCACGTGCCCGCGCTGCGCGCTCGCCCACCAGCGGCTGAGCGGCGAGCGGGTGCGAGTCGTCTTCCGCCACCTCGCGCTGAAGGCCAAGCACCCGCGCGCGGTCGCGGTCGCGCTCGCCGCGGAAGCGGCCGCGCGGCAGGGTGCGTTCTGGCCGTTCCACGACTCCGTCTACGCCGACCAGGGGCGCGTCGACGACCCGCACCTCTGGGCGCGCGTCACCGAGCTCGGCCTCGACCTCGACCGGTTCGAGCACGACCGGCGCGCCGAGGCCGCCGCCGACCGGGTCCGGCGCGACACGCGCGAGGCCCTTCGCGCCGGCGCCACCACCACGCCGAGCATCTTCCGGTAGAGGGCGCGAGCCGCCGCTATCCTCCCGGGCACTTCGGAACGAAGAGACAGAAGCAAAGACGCGAGGCGCCGAGTCCGACGCGCGCCTCAAGAGGAGACAATTCCATATGGATCCCAATGCCGTGAAGACCGTTTCGGTCGACATCGCCGGCACCGAGATCACCTTCGAGACGGGCAAGCTCGCCAAGCAGGCAAGCGGCGCCGTCGTCGTCCGACAGGGCGACACCGTGGTCCTCAGCACAGCGACCATGGGCAACCTCCGTGACGCGGACTTCCTGCCCCTCACGGTCGACATCGAGGAGCGGATGTACGCCGCGGGCAAGATCCCCGGCTCGTTCTTCAAGCGCGAGGGCCGCTCCGGCACCGAGGCCACGCTGACCGCTCGCATGATCGACCGCCCGCTGCGCCCGCTGTTCCCCAAGAACTGGCGCTACGAGACGCAGCTGGTCGGCATCCCGCTCAGCGTGGACCACGTCCACCCCTACGACATCCTCGCGATGAACGGCGCCTCGGCGGCGCTGATGATCTCGCCGGTCCCGCTGCCGACGCCCGTGGGCGCGGTGCGCATCGGCAAGGTGGAGGGCAACTTCGTCGTCAACCCGAGCGAGGCCGACCTCGCCGAGGGCAACAGCGACCTCGACCTGGTCGTCGCCGGCACCGAGGAGGCCATCCTCATGGTCGAGGCGGGCGCCAACGAGGTGCCCGAGGCCGAGATCCTCGACGCGCTCGACATCGCGCACGGCGAGATCAAGAAGCTCTGCGCCGCCCAGCACGAGCTGCGCGAGGCCGCCGGCAAGGAGAAGCTCCAGATCGAGGCCCCGTCGGTCGACGAGGGCCTGTTCGGCGAGATCTCCGAGGCGTACGGCCAGAAGGTCGACGAGGCCACGTCGGTCGAGGACAAGCTCGCCCGCCAGGACGCGACGAAGGCCGTCGAGGCCGAGGTGCTCGAGCGCTTCGCGGCCGACGCCGAGGACGCCGAGCGGCGCCTCGCGGTGCAGAAGGCGTTCGACAAGCTCGAGAAGAACACGGTGCGCGAGCGCATCGCGGTGCGCAAGCTGCGGCCGGACGGCCGCGGCACGGAGGAGATCCGCGACATCTACATCGAGGCCGGGCTGCTCCCGCGCGGCCACGGCTCGGCGCTCTTCCAGCGCGGCCAGACGCAGGCCCTCTCGGTCGCGGCGCTGGGCACGCTGAAGGAGGAGATGCGGCTGGACACCCTCGGGCTCCAGACGCAGAAGTTCTACTTCCACCACTACAACTTCCCGCCGTTCAGCGTCGGGGAGGCCGGCTTCATGCGCGGCCCCAAGCGCCGTGACATCGGCCACGGGGCGCTCGCCGAGCGGGCGCTCGTCCCGGTCGTCCCGTCGACCGACGAGTTCCCGTACACGATCCGCGTGGTCTCGGACATCCTCGAGTCCAACGGGTCGTCGTCGATGGCCTCGGTGTGCGGCTCGTCGCTCGCGCTGATGGACGCCGGCGTGCCGATCAAGGCGCCGGTGGCCGGCATCGCCATGGGGCTGATCAAGGAGGGCGACGACTACGTCGTGCTCACCGACATCGCCGGCGTCGAGGACCACCTCGGCGACATGGACTTCAAGGTCGCCGGCACGGAGGACGGGATCACCGCCCTCCAGATGGACATCAAGATCACGGGCGTCACGTTCGAGATCATGCGCGACGCGCTGACGCAGGCCAAGGAGGCCAGGACCTTCATCCTGGGCAAGATGGCCGAGGTCATCTCGGGCCCGCGGACGGAGCTCAAGCCGCACGCCCCGCGGATCATCCAGCTCAAGATCGACCCGTCGCAGATCGGCATGCTGATCGGCAAGGGCGGCGAGACGATCCGCGGCCTCCAGGAGGAGTTCGAGTCGCAGATCGACGTCAACGACGAGGGCCAGGTCCTGGTCTACTCGTCGAACGGCGAGCTGGGCGACGCCCTGGCCGAGCGCATCACGACGATGATGAAGGAGGTCGAGGTCGGCGACGAGTTCCCGAACGCGAAGGTCGGCAAGACCACGACGTTCGGCGCGTTCGTCGAGCTCGCCAAGGGCACCGACGGCCTCCTGCACATCTCCAACATCGCGCCGGGCCAGCGGCCCGACACGGTCGAGGAGGTCCTCAACAAGGGCGACGAGATCGCCGTCCGTGTGGTCGAGGTCGACCGCGAGCGCGGCCGCATCGGCCTGCGCCTCGCCAACGACCCGGCGATCGAGGGCAAGACCGCCGAGGAGCTGAGCGCCATCGGCGCCGGCGGCGGCAACGGCGGCGCGCGGCGCGAGCGCGGCGGGGACCGCGGCGGGCGCGGCGGCGGGGACCGTGG
>DASZDF010000111.1:0-2087 GCA_035942275.1 Solirubrobacteraceae bacterium
GCCGTCGCCCCACTCCGCCGGCCCCTTGCGCCAGCCCGGCGCCTCCTTCTGGTTCCAGCTCACGATCACGGGCTGCCGGGTGCCGTCCGCGCGCGGGCGGCGCGTGGGCGGGATCGGCTCGTACGTGTAGAGCTCCGGGTCGAAGCCCTGCCAGTCGCCGGTTCCGTCGCCGTTGTAGGGCAGGTCGACGTCGGCGCCCTTCGCGTGGCGCGGGTAGAGCCCGGACTGGAGGAACCCGACCTCGCGGTTGTCGACGTAGAACCAGTTCTCCGTCCCGGGGAACGAGCTGAACGCCTCGCTGAAGCTCGCGAAGTCCGTCGGCCGGTTCTCGGCCATCGCCATGAACGGGAGCACCGCGTCGAGCTCGCGGAAGTTGACGCCCTTGGCCTTCGTCAGCGCGACGGGCCTCCCGCCGACGGTCGCGAACGCGAACACCGGCCCGTGGACCGAGCGCAGCGGGCGGTAGACGATCCGCTGCGACGGGTTCTGGTTGCCGGCCGACGGCGGCGGCGTCGTGACCGCGACGTCGCGCTGCCGGAACGGGACGCACTTCCCGCGATACAGGTACGAGCGGCTCTCGCTCGTCGGCGGCGAGCCGTCCTCGTTGCACAGCGTCTCGACGAACGTGTCGTTGTTGTCGCCGTTCGCGCTCGTCCCGCTCCACGCGAAGTCGATGCCGTGGCCGATGAGCGGCCACGGGCTCGCGCCCGGGAACGTGACGCCGGTGACGTCGATGCCGCCGCCGTGCAGCTCGTACTCGCTGAAGATCTGCGGCGAGTAGTACGAGACCTGCGGACCCGCCGCCCACAGCGGCCGCCCGTCCTTCGAGAGGCTGCCGCCGACGAGGACCGCGTTCGACGCGTGGTGCGGGATCTTCCGCTTGACCCGGTTGACGATCTGCAGCCACGACGCCGTCGAGCGCGGCTCGGCCGCGCCCGGGCCCTCGGCCTGCGGGTTGTAGCGCTCGATCGAGCCGAGGTCGGGCACGAGGTTGACGGGCCGGCGCGGGCGGTTGCGCCCGGGGCGGTCGGAGAGGCGGCGCTGCCGGTCGACGGTGTACGTCTCCGGGTCGTCGCGGTGGCGGAAGTCGGCGAAGCGCTTCGGCCACTTCTTCCCGAAGCGCTTCTGGAACTCGAGGCGCATCTGTGCGTTGCGCTCCTCGCCGCCGTTCGAGACCGTGAACTGCGTCACGAGCAGGACGGCGAGGGCGGCGGTGTCGGAGACGTCCCACGGCGCGGGCTGCACGTTGAGCGCCGGGTACTCGGCGGGCAGCTTCCTCGGGTCGTTGCGCACCTCCGCGATCCGCGCGTTGATCCCGGCGATGTAGTCGAGGACGTCCTGGCGACCGCGGGCGCCGGTCGGGCCGAGACGCTGCGGCAGCTCGTCGAACTGGCGGCGCAGCTCCTCGTCGGTGAAGTCCTGGTCGGTGAGCTGCTCGCGGTCCATCTCGGCGCCGTCGGGCCCGGTGAGCTCGGCGAGCCGCCCCTTGGCGACGTGCCGCAGGACGTCCATCGCGAAGAGCCGCTCCTCCGCGGTCGCGTAGCCGGCGCCGAACATGACGTCCGCGCGCGTGTCGCCGTAGACGTGGGCCATCCCGAAGCGGGCGTCGCGGATGATCCGCACGCCCGGGCGCGGCGACGACTCGCTCCCGGCGCCGCCCGGCAGCTCGCCGAACCGCGTCGACTTGTAGAAGCGGTCGAGGTCGTCGGGCACGAGCGACGCCGCGCGCGGCATCACGTCCACGTAGAGCGGCTGCTGGTTCGTGAACGTCGCCGGCGGGTCGCCCGAGAGCTGGTAGGCGCCGAACTCGAACGCGTTGAGCTGCTGGCCCTCGCCCTGCGCGAGGACGGAGCGGAAGCCGGGGAAGGCGGGGACGGTCAGCGCCGGCGGCGCCTGGGCGGCCGCCGCGCCGGGCAGCGCCAAGAGACCCAGCAGCACCGCGACGACGGCTCTGCGCATCGCTCCGGACTCTGGCAGAAGGGGTCGCGGTGCGCGCCGTCTACTTCGGCGCCATCCGCAGCGCGCCGTCGAGCCGGATCGTCTCGCCGTTGAGCATCACGTTCTCGGCGATGTGGACGGCGAGCTGC
>DASZDF010000112.1:0-7357 GCA_035942275.1 Solirubrobacteraceae bacterium
CACCGGCTGGAGGACGTCGTCGAGGTCGCCGCCGAGGAGGCGCTCGCCGCCATCGGCGCCGCGTCGCTGTCGATCTCGCGCTGGGAGGCCGAGCGCCGCGTCCTGCGGACGCTCGTCAACGTCGGCGAGCTGGGGCCGAACGAGGAGCGCCGGCCGGCCGACGAGGTCTACCGCCTCGACGACGACGACCTGCTGCGCGGCCTGCTCGAGCGCGGCGAGTCGTACGCGACCTCGCTCGACGACCCGGACATCATCCCGATGGAGCGCGACCTGCTCGTCGAGCACCGCAAGCACCACGCGGTCGCCGTCCCGATCCTCTTCGCCGGCGAGCCGTGGGGCGAGCTGTGGGCGACGCGCAACGCGGGCGCGCCGGCGTTCGGCGAGCGCGACCTGCGCTTCCTGCAGACGGTCACCGGCCAGATCGCGGCCGCCGTCGGCCGGGCGGAGCTGTTCTCGCGGATGGCGGAGCTCGCGTTCGAGGACCCGCTGACCGGCGTCGCCAACCGCCGTGCGCTCGACGAGCGCCTCGAGCTCGCGGTCGACGAGGCGGTGGCCGCCGGCCGCGATCTCGCCCTGCTGCTGTGCGACGTCGACAACCTCAAGGAGCTCAACGACGCGCACGGGCACGAGGCCGGCGACGCGTCGCTCGCGCGGGTGGCCGTGACGCTCGGGGCCGTCGTCGGCGACGATCCCGACACGCTCGTGGCGCGCGTCGGCGGCGACGAGTTCTGCGTCCTGCTCTCCGGCCGCAGCGCGGAGGAAGCGCGCGTGCTGGGGGAGACCGTCCTGGCCCAGCTCGCGAAGGGCGACGGGCCCCCGCTGACCGCCTCGTGCGGCGTCGCGTCGCTCGCCTCGGGCGCCCGCCGCGGCGGCGACCTGCTGCGTGCGGCCGACGCCGCGCAGTACACGGCGAAGCGCAGCGGGCGCAACCGCGTCTGCGTGTCCGACGGGCACCTGGAGGAGAACTGGCGCGCGGGGCGCACCCAGCGCCGCGCGATCCGCGGCCGGCGTGAGCCCTCGTCGCTCGACGTCGCGGCGCTGATCGACGGCGCGCTCGACGCGCTCGACGGTCCGCTTCGCGACCGCTCCGCGCTCGACCGCCTCGAGACCGTGGCCCTCGGGTGCGGGGCCGCGGTGGACGCGAGCGCCACCGTCGTGTCGTTCCGGCCCGACGGCTGCGGCGTCATCGACACCGTCTTCGCCATCGACGCCCGCACGAGTCGCACGACGGGCCGGCGGTTCGGCAGCGTGGGCGAGGCGTACGAGAGCTCCGACTACCCGGCGACCGAGCGGATCATGGAGGCCGGCGGCTCGTTCGTCGTCGCGATCGACGACCCGGCGGCGGACGCGGCCGAGCGCGCGCTGCTCGCCGAGTGGGGCATGTCCGGCGTCGTCGCGGCGGCGGCCGTCCAGGCCGGCGAGGGCTGCTGGCTCGTGGAGCTGTACGCGGACGGCGCCACCCAGCCGCCGGTCGCGGTCGAGTCGGCCCTGCGCCTGCTCGTCGGCGAGGCCGTGCGCGGGGCCTGCGAGACGTCCACGCTGCGCCGCGCCGCCTAGCGCCGGCCCGGCTCGATCCCGAGGATCTCCAGGTGCACGAGGGTCGGCCCGGGCATGACCCGACCGGCGACGCGCGGGGTCACGCGGCGCCGGGTCGGCGTGACGATCGGGCCGAAACGCCGGTGGTCGGCGCAGACGTGCGCGCCGCGCGCCCAGCGGCCGAACACGTCGGCCGTGTAGTCGAGGCGCGTCAGCAGCCCGCCCGCGTCGAAGTGGAACGTCTGGACGCGTGAGTGCGTCGGGACGCCGGGCGGGAACGTCGCCCGCAGCCGCCGCCCCGGCAGCTCCCGCACCGTCGCCCGCGTCAGGAGCCACGGCGTCGTCACGTAGTTCCACAGCGCGTAGCCGCAGAAGTACGCGAGGTCCAGCTCGTCCCAGCGCGGGTGCTTCGTCCCGAGTCGCGCGCGCGGGTCGTCCCGATCCTCGTCGCCGACCGAGACGCGGGCGGCGGTGAACTCCGCGGTCCGGCCCAGGTGGAGGAAGTCGGTGAAGACGACGTGCGGGCGGTGCGGGTCGACGGCCGCGCTGAGCGCGACCTGCGCGGGCAGCCCGTGCGACGTGAACGCCAGGCCGCCGGCGCGCACCTCGACGCGCAGCTGCGCGACGTCGTCGAGCGCGTCAGCTCCGCCGTGAGCGGCGAGCGCCTCGTCGAGGAGCGTCATGGGGCGACGCTACCTGCTGCCACGTGCGGCCGGTCTTCACCGACTCCGGCCGCTCCGCCGTGACGTCGCTCCCGCGCCGCGCCTCGTCGTCGGCCTTCTTGACGAGCAGCCACTTCTTCGGGCCCCAGCGGGTCAGCGCGAACGCGCCGCGGAGCTTCTCGCCGTGCAGCGCGAACGTGAAGTGGTCGTCGTCGGGCGTGCCGCCGAGCAGGTCGTAGTCGCCGCGGTCCCAGAGGATCACGGCGCCGCTGCCCCCGCCCATGCCGACGAGGCCCTCGAAGCCGCCGTACGCGATCGAGTGGTCCTCCACCGGCACAGCGAGCCGCTTGACGCCCGGGTCCATCGACGGGCCCTTCGGGATCGCCCACGACCTCAGGACACCCTCGTGCTCGAGGCGGAAGTCCCAGTGCAGGGTGGTGGCATCGTGCTGCTGGACGACGAAGCGCGGCATGGCCTACGGTGCGGGTTATGCCCAAGCCGCCGCCCCCCGGATCGCCGTTCTGGAAGGCGTGGGAGGTGCTCACCCGCGTGAACATCGGCCTCTTCCGGGCGACGGGCGGCCGCGTCGGCGGGAAGATGGGCCGCGCGCCCATCCTGCTCCTCCACCACACCGGGGCGAAGAGCGGCAAGACGCGCGTCTCGCCGCTCATCTACGTCCCCGACGGTGACCAGGTCGTGGTCGTCGCCTCGAAGGGCGGGGTCGACAAGCACCCGGCCTGGTTCCACAACCTGCGCGCAAACCCCGAGACCGAGGTCGAGCTGCCGCGCGAGGGGCGCCGGCGGGTGCGGGCGCGCGTCGCCGAGGGGCCCGAGCGCGAGCGGCTGTGGGAGAAGGCCGTCGCGATCTACAAGCCGTACGCGGAGTACCAGACCTACACCGAGCGCCAGATCCCGGTCGTGGTGCTCGAGCGAGCCGGATAGACCGACCTCCACGTGCTCCGCGCGTACGGCCGCCTCTTCGATCCGCCGGAGGCGCGCCGGCTCGTCGCCGCCTCGGCCGGCGCCCGGCTCGCCATCGGCATCTACACGCTGCCCCTCCTGCTGAGCGTGCAGGAGGCGACGGGCTCGTTCGCGGTCGCGGGCGTGGCGGGCGGCGCGTTCTCGGTGGGGGTCGCCGCCGCCGCGCCGCTGCGCGGGCGGATGATCGACCGGCACGGCGCCCGCGCCGCGCTCCCGGCGATGGCGCTGGTCAGCACCGTCGCGCTCGCGCTCGTGGCGGTGCTCGCGGGCGACGCCTCCGCCGCTGTGCTCGTCGCGCTCTCGGGTGTCTCGGGCGCTGCGACGCCGCCGCTCGTCGCGAGCATGCGGCTCGAGTGGCAGCGGGTGCTCGGCGAGGGCGACGAGCGGCTCGGCGCGGCGTACGCGTTCGAGTCCGCGCTCCAGACCGCCGTGTTCGTCGTCGGGCCGCTGCTCGCCGGGCTCGGCCTGGCCACGATCGGCGCGCGCGCCTCGCTCGGCGCCTCCGCGGCGCTGCTGCTCGCCGGCTCGCTCGTGTTCGCGGCGGTGGCGCGGACGGTCCCGGACGCGGACGCGGCGCGCGACGGATCCCCGATCCGCCTGCCGGGCGTCCTCACGCTGGTGCTCATGACGGGGCTCGCCGACGTTGGGCTCGGAGGGATCGACGTGGTCGTCGCGGCGTACGCCGAGCGCCGCGGCACGCCCGAGCTCGCGGGCGTGCTCCTCGCCGTCTGCGCAGCGGGAGCGATCGCCGGCGCGCTCGTCTACGGGATGCGGCAGTGGCGGCTGCCGCTCGCCACCCAGCTCGTGCTGCTCAGCCTGACCGGCGCGGTGACGATCGGCGTCCTCGCGCTCCCGTCCGCGCCGGTGCTCCTCGGCGCGCTGCTCTTCCTCGCGTGCGCGCCGAGCGCGGGGCAGTGGGCGGCGGCGTCGGTCGCGCTCGACACCGCGGCGGGCGGACGCGCCGGCGCCGAGGCGTTCACGTGGCTCAGCGCCGCGAACTCGATCGGCGTCGGCGTGGGCACGGTCCTCGGCGGGGCGGCGGTCGAGGAGTGGGGCACCGGCGTCGCGTTCCTCCTCGTCGCGACCGGCCCGCTCCTCGCGGCGGTCGTGCTCGCCGTCCGGCCCCGGACGCTCGCCTAGCCGGGGACCGTCAGCCGGCGTACCTCCGGGCGGCTCGCTCGGCCGAGGCCGCGTAGCCGCCGCCGAAGAGCGCCGCGTGGACCAGGAGCGGGAAGAGCTGGTAGAGCTCGACGCGGTCCTCGTGGCCGGGGGCGAGCGGCGCGACCTCCTCGTAGGCCGCGAGGAAGCACGGCCCCGGCGACCCGAACAGGCGCAGCATCGCGAGGTCGACCTCGCGGTGCCCGCCGTACGCCGCCGGGTCGATGAGGTACGGCCGCCCGCCGCTCGCGAGGACGTTGCCGGACCACAGGTCGCCGTGCAGCCGCGCCGGCGGCTCCGGCGGGCCGGCGAGGTCGTGGATGCGCGAGCACACTCGCTCGACCGCCGCCCGTCCGTCCCTGGAGAGGCGGGCGCGCTCGAGCAGCGGCAGCAGCCGCCGCTCCGCGTAGAACGCCGGCCAGTCCGGCGCGGGGTCGTTGGGGAGGAGGAGCGGCCCGAGGCGCAGCTCGCTCCCCGCCCCCGGCGGCGCCGCTCCGAGCCGGTCGGCTCCCGCCGCGTGCACGAGCGCGAGCCCTCGGCCCAGCTCCTCCTCCCCCTCGGCGTCGAGCCGGTCCTCGTCGAGCCACTCCAGCGCGAGGAAGTCCTCGCCGGCCTCGAGCACCCCGGGCACGCGGATCGCGCCGGGCTCGCCCAGCCACCGCAGGGCGGCGGCCTCCGTCGCGTACTCGCCCGCCGCGACCGTGTCGCGCGTCTTCACGAACGCGCGCGTCCCGCCGTCGAGCTCGACGGCGTACGCGTCGTTGATGTCGCCGCCCGCGATCCGCCGCGACGCGGTCACCGCACGCCCGGCGATCGACGACGGGAGCGTCAAGCGATCTCGTCGAGCAGGTCACGGCACGCGGCCTCGACGTGGTCGAGCACCTCGTCGAATCCGTCGATCCCGCCGTAGTACGGGTCGGGGACGTCGAGCCCCGGCCCGCGGAGCAGCCTCACCTTGGCGGCGGCGTCCTCGTCCGGCGCGAGCGCGCGCAGGTCGCGGACGTTCTCGGAGTCCATCGCGAGGATGAGGTCGAAGCGCTCGAAGTCCTCCGGCGCGACGCGCCGCGCGGCGCCCTCCAGCACGATCCCGCGCCGGGCGGCGGCCTCGGTGGCGCGCTCGTCGGGCGCCGCGCCGACGTGCCAGCCGCCGGTGCCCGCGCTGTCGATCTCGATCCGGTCCTCCAGCCCGCGCTCGCGCACGAGCGCGCGCATGACGCCCTCGGCGGTCGGCGAGCGGCAGATGTTCCCGAGGCAGACGAAGAGAAGGCGCACGGCGTGGAAGGATGCCGCCTGCGATGGACCTCGGACTCGAAGGCAAGGTCTGCGTCGTCACCGGCGCGAGCCGCGGGATCGGCCTGGCGACGGGGCGGAAGCTGTGCGCGGAGGGCGCGCGCGTGCTGTTCGTCGCGCGCAGCGCCGACGCCGTGCAGCGCGCCGCCGAGGGCTGCGGCGGCGATTGGCTGGCGGTGGACGTCACCGCGCCGGACGCCGCCGACCGCGTCGTCGCGACGTGCGCCGAGCAGATGGGCGGGATCGACGTCCTCGTCAACAACGCGGGCACGTCGTTCGCCCGCCCCCTCGACGACCTGACCGACGAGGACTGGAACGGCCAGTGGGACCTGCACGTGATGGCGCCGATGCGCCTGATGCGCTGCGCCGCGCCGCGGATGGCGAAGGCCGGCGGAGGACGGATCGTCAACGTCACCTCGTCGTCCGGGAAGCGGCCGTCGCTCACGAACGCCGCCTACAGCGTCACGAAGGCGGCGCAGCTCTCGCTCAGCCGTGTCTTCGCCGACACCTACGCGGGCGACGGCGTGCTGGTCAACGCGGTGGCGCCGGGGCCGGTCAGCTCCGATCTCTGGACCGCCGACGGCGGCCTCGCCGACCAGACGGCCGCCGCGCGGGGCGTGTCGCGCGAGGAGGCGCTCGAGCAGCAGGCGGGGAAGGTGCCGATCGGGCGCTTCGCGGAGCCCGACGAGATCGCCGACGTGGTCGCCTTCCTGTGCTCCGAGCGCGCCAGCACCGTCACCGGCGCCGCGTGGTCGGCCGACGGCGGCGCCGTCAACATCATCATTTGATCGCGCTCGACCACGTCAGCGTCCGCGACGTCCCGGCCGGCTTCGAGCGGACCGGCCACCGCGTGATGCTCGACCATGCCTACATCGAGGTCGGCCACGAGGGCGAGCCGCTGCTGTTCCTCCGGCCGGAGGAGGACCCCGACAGCGCGCGCTTCGGCGGCGGCGGAGCGTCCGCGATCGAGGCGGCCGCGCGGCTGCTCGGCCGCGAGCCGCGGCCCTACTCCGGCCGCGACGGCGAGTGGCTCGACCTCGACCTCGCCGGGCCGGTCGCCCTGACACGGCGGATCGACCGCGACGACTGGCCGCCGGCGGGAGCGGGGCGCCTCGAGGTCCGCGTGCGCGGCGACGCCGCCGCGCTGCTCGACCCGCTCGAGGTCCTCGGCGGCCCTCCGCGCGGCCTCCTCGTCGACCACGCCCCGGGCGAGCCGCTGCGCGTCGTGCAGGTCATCGCCGGCGGCGTCCAGGTGCTGTAATCCCGCGCCGTGGCGATCGAGACGAAGGCCGTAGGCAAGACGTTCCCCACGACCACCTACGCGGTCGGGCGGGAGAAGATCAAGGAGTACGCCCTCGCCGTCGGCGAGACGAACCCCGTCCACCTCGACCACGAGGCGGCGCGCAAGGCCGGCTACGACGACGTCGTCGCGCCGCCGATGTTCTGCGTCGTCTACAAGTCGCCGGCGATGGCCCCGGCGATCTTCGACCACGACGTCGGGATGAACTTCGCGCTGATGGTCCACGGCGGGCAGGAGTTCCGCTGGGGCCCGCTCGTCGTCGCCGGCGACGAGATCCGGACGACGGTGACGGTGAAGTCGATCGAGGAGCGCGACGGCAAGGGCTTCTACGTCTTCGAGTCGGTCTCGACCAACCAGCGCGGCGAGACCGTATGCGTCGGCACCTTGACCAACATCGTGAGGGGGGTCTGAATGAAAGCCGGCGACGAGC
>DASZDF010000113.1:0-2761 GCA_035942275.1 Solirubrobacteraceae bacterium
GGCCGCTCCGGAGCGTCCCGCTGCGCCGGCCGCCGCGCCGACGGCTGCGCCGGAGGCAACCGAGCAGGCCGCGCCCGCGCCGAACGCGAACGCCAACGGCGCCCGCGCCGCCGAGGTCCACGAGGCGCTGGCCGCAGGCGAGCGCCCGGGCCCAGCGAGCGAGGCCGCTCCCGCCGCTCCGCAGCCGACCGCCCCCGCGGCCCCGGCCGCCCCGCCCGTCGCGCCGCACCTGCGCGCCCAGCAGAGCGTCCACGCGCTGCGCTTCGCCGAGACGGCGCTCCAGCTCCGCGAGCTCGTGGACGTCGCCGCCTCGCGCGGCGTCGCCCAGGCGCGGCTCCAGCTGCACCCGGCCGAGCTCGGGGGCATCGAGGTCCGCCTGCGCGTGACCGCCGAGGGCCTGACCGCGGCGATCGCCGCCGACCGGCCCGAGGCCGTCCAGGCGCTCCAGCAGGCCGGCGCCGAGCTGCGCCGCTCGCTCGAGCAGCGCGGGCTCACCGTCCTCTCCGTCGACGTCTCGCTCGCCGGGGCCGACGGCGCCTTCTCCCAGTCCGGCAACCAGACGCACGCCGGCGCCGACCGCTCCGCGGACGGCCGCAGCAGCACCGACCGCACCGGGGGCCAGGAGGCCGCCGCCGACGCCATGGAGGCCGAACCGACCGCGCCGAGGGGCGTGCCCGCAGGGGCGCTCGTCGACGTCCTCGCCTGACCGCACAGGAGCGGATCCATGCCGATCGAACCCATTCCGGTCACCGAGCTCACGCCCGCCGCGGCCGCGCTCGCCGCGAAGAGCGACAAGAAGAACGCCTCCCAGCTCGGCAAGGAGGACTTCCTCAAGCTGCTCATCGCCCAGCTCAAGAACCAGGACCCGTCCAACGCGCAGGACATGGAGTCCATGACGCAGCAGATGACCCAGTTCTCGATGCTGGAGCAGCTCACGAACCTCGCCGCCTCGACCGAGACGTCGAACGTGTCGCTCGCGCGGACGCACGCGGTCGAGCTGCTCGGCAACACCGTCACCTACAAGGACAGGGACGGCAGCCTGAAGGAGGGCGTCGTCGAGCACGTCGACACGACCGCCGCGGCGCCGCGCCTCACCATCGGCGGCAACGCCGGGCTCCTCCTCGCCGACGTCGTCGGGGTGAAGTCGTGAGCGCGCCCGTCCACAACCCCGCGCTCGTCCCGCCCGGGATCTCCGGGCCCGCGGAGGCGGCTCCCGCGCGCGCCGGCGCGACCGTCGCCCGCGAGCGGTTCGCGCAGCTCCTCGACGCGCGCCGGATCGGCGTCCAGTTCTCCAATCACGCCGTGCAGCGGCTCGAGCGCCGCGGCATCGCCGTCGAGCCGGGCACGCTGCAGCGCCTCGACGACGCGGTGGGAAGGGCGGCCGGCAAGGGCGCCCGCGACGCCGTCGTGTTCGTCGACGGCACCGCCTTCGTCGTCTCCGTCCGCAACAAGACGGTCATCACGGCCGTCGATCGCGACCACATGCGCGACCACGTCTTCACCAACATCGACAGCGCCGTCATCGCCTGACGCCGCCAAGCCTCCCCCGGAAGAAATCAGAAAGGAAGTGATGCCCCGATGATGCGAGGCATGTACTCGGCGATCAGCGGTCTCAAGACCCACCAGATCGCCCTCGACGTCACGGCGAACGACCTGTCGAACGTGAACACGGTGGGCTACAAGTCCGCCCGCACCACGTTCAAGGACTCGCTGACGCAGATCCAGCGCTCCGGCACCGCGTCGAACCCCGGCGTGGGCGGCGGCAACTCCGCCCAGGTCGGCCTCGGCACGCAGCTGGGCTCGATCGACAACGTCATGGTCAACGGCGCCTTCCAGGCGACCGGCAACCCGCTCGACATCGCCATCTCCGGCGAGGGCTGGATGCGCGTCGGCATCGGCACGCCGACCGCGGGCACCCCGACGGCCGGCGTCCCCGCGCCGCCGAACGGCGTCGAGTACACGCGTGCGGGCAACTTCACGCGCAACGACGGCGGCTACCTGATCACCCAGGACGGCTCGTACGTCATCGGCACGACGCGCAGCGTCGGGACCGCGGGCGCGCAGGCGTGCTACATCAACATCCCGGCGGGCGCGACCGACGTCGCGATCGCGCCGGACGGCGCCGTCTCGTTCGTGCCGCCGAACGGCTACACCCAGCCGGCGTCGCTGCCCCCGATCGCCAACGGCCGCGCCGTCGTCGGCTACATGACGCTCGCGAAGTTCTCCAACGAGGCCGGCCTCGAGCGCGTGAACGCCAACCGCTGGCGCTCGACGGGCGCCTCGGGTCCGGAGACCGTCGGCTCCCCCGCCGGCAACGGCTTCGGCCAGTCCGTCGGAGGCACGCTCGAGATGTCGAACGTCGACCTCGCGACCGAGTTCACCGACATGATCAGCGCGCAGCGCGGCTTCCAGGCCAACTCGCGCGTGATCTCGACGGCGGACGAGATGCTCAACGACCTCGTCAACATCAAGCGGTAGGCGTAAGCCTCCTGCCTTGACGACGGCCGCTGGCGGAGCGCGGGTGGAGGGCCCGCGCTCCGCCGCTCCGGCCGTCTAGAGAGACGAACCCAAGTGATTGAACTCCACCGCCTCGGCACCCACGGCGAGCCCGTCTGGCTCAACCCGGACCTCATCACGACGATCGAGGCCCATCCCGACACCGTCATCGCGCTTGCGACCGGGACCAAGGTCATGGTCGCCGAGTCGGTGGACGAGGTGATCGACAAGGTCCGCGAATGGCGCGCCTCGATCGCCCGCGGGG
>DASZDF010000114.1:0-2411 GCA_035942275.1 Solirubrobacteraceae bacterium
GGCGCGCTGGTCGTGGCAGCACTCGATCCCGGCGACGAAGGCGCTGCGCTACTCGATCACGTTCCGTACGCTGAAGCGCTCGTGACGAAGCTCCTGACCTACGACGAGCACGACCTCGGGCTGTCGTGGGTGATCGACGAGCCGATGCAGCGGACGTCGCACGCGCTCGTCGACGACGGCCGCGTGTGGCTGGTCGACCCCGTCGACGTCCCTGAGGCCGTGGAGCGGGCGCGGGCGCTGGGCGAGCCCGCCGCGGTCCTCCAGCTCCTCGACCGCCACCCGCGGGCGTGCGCGGAGCTGGCGGAGCGCTTCGGGGTGCCGCACCTGCGCCTGCCCGACGCGGTCCCCGACAGCCCGTTCGAGGTCATCACCGTCGTCGACCGGCCGAAGTGGCGCGAGAAGGCCCTGTGGTGGCCCGCCGCCCGCGGCCTCGTCGTCGCGGAGGCCGTCGGCACCGGGCCGATGTTCGGCGACCCCGCCGGCATCCACCTCTTCCTGCGCCTCCTGCCGCCCGGCGTCCTGCGCGACCACGACCCCGAGCACCTGCTCGTCGGCCACGGGTCCGGCGTCCACGGCGCGGCGGCCAAGGCGGCGCTCGAGCACGCCTACCGCCGCTCGCGGATCGACCTGCCGAAGACCGTCGTGAAGCTGCCGTTCACGATGCGCTGACGGCGCGTCGGTACGCTCCGGCGAGATGCCCTCCGACGCCCGCAGCGTCGTCTACGCGAACTCCGCCGCCTTCAGCCGGATGGACATCGACGGCATGCTCGCCAACTACGCCGAGAACGCGGTCGTCGTCGACTGCCGCCGGGTCAGCATGGGGACGTTCAGCGGACACGCCGAGTTGCGCGCGTACTACCTGAGCATCTTCCACAGCGCCTCAGAGCTCCACGAGAAGCTGCGGATCATCGCCGAGCACGGGAACGTCGTCGTCGCGGACTGCGAGCTGCGGGGACGGCTCGCGGGTGCGCCCGCGCGGGCGTCGGACGTCGTCGTCCCCTACGGCCTCGTGATCCGGATCGACGACGGCCGGATCGCGTACCTCGAGCTTCACGAGAGCGGCGCCGACGCCCTCGCCGCGAGCGAGGACGCGGGGTAGTCCCCCACCCCCCGTGCTCGAGGTTCAGGGGGATCCCCGACGCGGCGGCGCGGTGCGGTCGGCAGTGTGCTCCGCATGCCCCGCCAGATCGTCACCATCGAGCTCGCCGGCCTCACGGCCGGCGACTACCTCGCCCATCTGAGCGAGCCCGAGCCGGCCGCGCTCGGCTGCGGGCTGCGCTCCATCACCGTCCGCGCCGAGCCGCTCGGCCACACCGTCGAGGCCGTCCTCGTCTGGCGGGAGGCCGCCCCGTCCGCGCGCGTCGCCGCGCAGGCCGCCGGGCTGCCCCTCGTCGCCGAGGTCGTCCGCGTCGAGGCCGTCGAGGTCGACGAGCCGCCGGCGGGGCGTCCGGTCGAGCGACGCGTGCCCGCACCCGCCCGCCCCAGGCAGGGCCGTCTCTCCGGTCTCGGCGCGCGTGCCGCGGCGCGGCTTGCCGCCCAGGCCCGGCCGGCCACGTTCCAGCCGACCGTCCTGCGCTGGGCGTAGCCGAACCTCAGGGCGGGCATCCTCCGCGGGATGCCCGCCCGCCTCGACCTTCCGCCCGCGCTCCGCACGCTCGTCGACGTGGGGCTCGGCCTCGTGCCGCGCGCGCCCTCGGCGCGCATCGCGATCGTCCGCGCCGGCGGGATCCTCGACCCCGCCGCATTGCCGCCCGATCTCCGCGAGGTCGTCGAGCGCGAGCTGGCCGAGGCGCGGGAGGCGGTGTGCGAGGAGCTGCCGCGCCGCGACGTCGAGCGCATCCTTCGCGACGCCTGGGGCCGCCCGCCCGGGAAGGTGCTCGACGACCTCGACGCCGACCCGCTGGCGATCCGTCCCGCGGCGCAGGTCCACCGCGCCGAGCTCGACGGCACGTCCGTCGCGGTGAAGGTCCGGCGGCCGGGCGTCGAGCGCGCGGTGCGCAACGACCTCGCGCTGCTCGACGCGCTCGCCGGCCCGCTGCGCGCCGCGTTCCCCCACCTCGACGCGACGACCGTCCTGCGCGACCTGCGCGAGCTCACGCTCGACGAGCTCGACTTCGAGCACGAGGCGTCGCAGCAGCGGCGGGTGGCGCGGGCGCTGCGCGGGATCGACGGGATCGAGGTCCCGCGGCCGCACCTCGAGCTGTGCGAGTCGGAGGTGCTGGTCAGCGACCTCCTCGACGGCACGACGCTCGCGGACGGCGGGCGCGCGGCGGATCCCGGCGCCGCCGCGCGGACGCTCGTCGCGGCCTTCCGCGCCGCCGCGCTCGACGCCGGGCTCGCGCCGATCGACCCGCGCCCGAGCCACGTCCTCGTCCGCGCCGACGGGTCGCTCGGCCTGCTCGGCGCGGGCG
>DASZDF010000115.1:0-5684 GCA_035942275.1 Solirubrobacteraceae bacterium
TCGCGACGTCGGCGAGCGTCCGGCCGGCGAGCACCGAGGCCCGCGCGGTGGGCAGTGAGCGGAAGCGGTCGATCAGCCCCTTCTGCATGTCCTCGGCGAGGCCGAGCGCGGTCACGAACCCGCCGAAAGCGATGTTCTGGACGATGATCCCCGGGATCAGGAAGTCGACGTAGTCGTAGCCCGGCGTCTCGATCGCGCCGCCGAAGACGTACGCGAACAGCAGCACGAACATGACCGGCTGGATCGTGAAGGCGATCAGCAGGTCGGGCGCGCGCGGGAGCCGCACGAGGTTGCGCTCGGCCATCACGAGCGTGTCACCGAGCAGGCGGGTCATGCCGCCACCTCCATCTCGGTCTCCTTCGCCGCGTGCCCGGTCAGCGAGAGGAAGACGTCGTCGAGCGTGGGCCGATGAAGCGAGATGTCCTCCACCGCGATGCCGGCGCGGTCGAGCCGGCGCGCGGCCTCCATGACCGTCCGGCCGCGCTGCGCGACCGCCGCGCGCAGCAGGACGCCTTCGACGACGGGCGCCTCGGCGGCGATCGGCGCCAGCGCGCCCGCCGCCGCCGCGCCCTCGGCGGCGTGCGCCAGCCGCACCTCGAGCCGCTCGCCGCCGACGCGGTCCTTCAGCTCGTCGGCCGTGCCGTCGGCGATGACGCGCCCGCTGTCGATGACGGCGATCCGGTCGGCCAGGCGGTCGGCCTCGTCGAGGTACTGCGTGGTGAGGAGGACGGTCGTCCCGTCGGCGACGAGGCCCTCGACCGCCTCCCAGACCTCGACGCGGCTGCGCGGGTCGAGGCCGGTCGTCGGCTCGTCGAGGAAGAGCACCGGCGGCCGCGCGACGAGCGCCGCCGCGAGGTCGAGCCGGCGCCGCATCCCGCCCGAGTACGTCTTGGCCGGTCGTCCCGCCGCGTCCCTCAGGCGGAAGCTCTCGAGCAGCTCGTCCGCGCGCTGCCTGGCCGCGCGCCGGCGCCATCCGTAGAGCCGGCCCACCATCACGAGGTTCTCGGCGCCGGTCAGGTGCTCGTCGACCGCCGCGTACTGCCCCGCGAGCCCGATCCGGGCGCGCAGCGCCGCGGCGTCGCGCACCGCGTCCAGGCCGGCGACCCGGACCTCGCCCGCGTCGGGCGCGAGCAGCGTCGTGAGGATGCGCACGGTCGTGGTCTTGCCCGCGCCGTTCGGCCCGAGCAGGCCCAGGACGGTGCCCGCGCGCGCCTCGAGATCGACGCCGTCGAGCGCCCGGACGTCCCCGAACGACTTGACCAGCCCCGTTGTCGTGATGGCCGGCTCGGTGCCGGCTTCGATGATCCGCATGGGTGAACCCTCGCAACGGTTCAGGCCAGGATCTGTCCTCAACTGCGAAGATCATCCGGAGCCATGAGCGAGACCACGTCCAGCCGCCTGCTGACGCTCCTGTCGCTGCTCCAGGGCCGGCGCGACTGGCCCGGTGGTGAGCTCGCCGAGCGGCTCGAGGTGTCCGGCCGCACCGTGCGCCGCGACGTCGAGCGCCTGCGCCGGCTCGGCTATCCGGTCGAGTCGCTGACGGGCCCCGCCGGCGGCTACCGCCTCGCCGCGGGCGCCGCGATGCCGCCGCTGCTCCTCGACGACCAGGAGGCGATCGCGATCGCGGTCGGCCTGCGGACGGCGGCCCGCGCGTCGATCACGGGGATCGAGGAGACGTCGGTGCGGGCGCTCGTCAAGCTCGAGCAGGTCCTGCCCGCGCACCTGCGCCGCCGGGTCCGCGCGCTGCAGGACGCGACCGCGACGCTCCCGCCGGCGTCGAGCGGGCCGAGCGTCGACCCGCAGTGCCTCACCGTGATCGCGGCGGCGTGCCGCGACTTCGAGCGCCTGCGCTTCGCCTACAGCGCGCGCGACGGGGCGGCGACGCGCCGCGAGGTCGAGCCGCACTCGCTCGTCAACCTCGGCCGCCGCTGGTACCTCGTGGCCTACGACTGCGGCCGCGACGACTGGCGCACGTTCCGTGTCGACCGGATCGAGAAGCCGCCGTCGGTCGGGAGGCGATTCACGCCGCGACGGCTTCCGGCCAAGGACGCCGCGGCGTACGTCTCGCAGAGCCTCTCCTCCGCGCCCAACCGCTACGAGGCGCGGGTGACGATCCACGCGCCCGCCGAGCGCGTGCGCAAGCTCGTCCCGCGCAACTGGGGCGCCGTGGAGCCGCTCGACGATACGCGTTGCGAGTACCGCACCGGCGACGACGATCTGCACTGGCTCGCCGCGCGCGTCTCGATGATCCGCTTCGACTTCGAGGTGCACGAGCCGCCGGAGCTGGTCGAGCACCTGCGGACGATGGCCGACCGCCTTCACCGAGCGGTCACATGATGTTCCCGATCAGGTAACGAAACCGCGCGCTTTGCAGCCGAATCTCCTGGCTGTGAAGACAGACATGCACTGCCACTCCACCGCGTCCGCGGTGTCGAGGCTCGGGGTTCAGAGGAGCCTCGGCCTGCCGGAGTGCGCGACGCCTCCCGACGAGGTGTACGACCTGGCCAAGAAGCGCGGGATGGACTTCGTGACCATCACCGACCACGACACGATCGACGGCGCGCTCGCGATCGCCGAGCGCCACGACGACGCCTTCGTCTCCGAGGAGCTGACCGCGTGGTTCCGGGGCGAGCCGCAGGCGGTCCACGTCCTCGTCTACGGCATCACGCCCGACGACCACGCGTGGCTCCAGGAGCACCGCCTCGATGTCGAGGCGTGCGCGGAGTACCTCCGCGGCAACGAGATCGCGTGCGCGCTGGCGCACCCGTTCTACACCGTGCGCGCGCCGCTGACGCCGGGGCACCGCCGGCGCCTCGCGCAGCTCTTCCCGGTCTGGGAGACGCGCAACGGCGCGAGGGCACCCGAGCTCAACGCGCCGGCCGCGATCTACGTCGAGACGCGCGGCGGCGTCGGGATCGGCGGCAGCGACGACCACGCGGGGGTCGACGTCGGCCGGACCTGGACCGAGACGCCGCCCGCGGCGACGTGGCGGGAGTTCCTCGAGCACGTGCGGGGCGGGTCGGCCGAGGCCTGCGGCGACCAGGGCAGCGCCGCGAAGTGGGCGCACGCCGCGATGGCGATCGCGGTCCGCACGCTCGGGACGGGAGAGGAGCCCGCGCTCGGCCGCTCCGACCCCTCCGTCGTCCTGCGGATGGTCGAGCGGGTGATGAGCGAGGGAAACGCGCGTGCGGGCGCGACCGGGTCGGACCTCGGCCCGGACGACGCCCGCAGCCTGCTCCGCGCCTGGCTCGCCGCGACCGGCCTGCGGATGAGCGGGGACGAGCTGCTCGCGTGGATGCAGTCCGACGCGTTCTCGCACGCCGACCTCTTCCGCACCGCGCGCCGGCGGCATGAGCGCGCGCTCGGCCACGCGGTCGACGACGTCGTCACGCTGGCGGAGCACGACGCGAACCCCGCGCTGGCGGCGCCCGCCCTGTTCCGGGCCTGCGTCGCCGCGATCCCGTACGCGCCCGCGGCCGCGTTCCTCGGCCGCGAGAAGGGCCGGCTGGCGCGCCGCGACGGGGAGCCGCTGCGGGTCGCGCTCGTCGCCGACGGCATCGGCGGGATGCACGGCGTGACGCACACGCTCGAGGAGATCCAGGCCCGCGGCGTGCCGGGCTTCGAGGTGGAGATCGTGGGGACGGACCCGAACGTCGACCGGCGCCTGCCGGCCGTGCGCGAGGTGGACGTCCCGTTCTACGCCGGCCTGAGGCTCGGCGTGCCGGGGCTGCCCGCGATCGTCGAGGCGCTCGCCGAGGGGCGCTACGACGCCGTCCACCTCGTCTCGCCCGGGCCGTGCGGCGTCGCCGCGGCGGTCATCGCCCGGGTCATGGAGCTGCCGGTGCTCGGGAGCTACCACACCGAGCTCGCGGCCTACGCGAGGCTGCGCAGCGGCGACGGCGCCCTCGGGCGCCTCGCGACGCGGGCGGTGGGCGCGTTCTACCGCGGGTGCACGCACGTCCTGTCGCCCAGCCCGGCGTCGGACGCCGTGCTCCACGACCTGGGGATCCCGCCGTCGCGGATCGGCCGCTGGGACCGCGGCGTCGACGTCGAGCGCTTCGCGCCCGAGCGGCGGGTGGAGGGGCTGCTGCGAGCCGACGCCGTCAACGTGCTCTACGCGGGCCGACTCACGCACGAGAAGGGCGCCGACCTGCTGGCCGAGGCGTTCCTGGCCGCGCGCGAGCGCGACCCGCGGCTGCACCTCAACCTCGCCGGCGGCGGCCCGGAGGAGGACCGGCTGCGGACACGGCTCGGGGAGCACGCGACGTTCCTCGGCTGGCTGGAGGGCGACGACCTCGCGCGCGCCTACGCGAGCGCGGACGTCTTCCTCTTCTGCTCGCGGACCGACACGTTCGGCCAGGTGCTGCTCGAGGCGCAGGCGAGCGGGCTGCCGGTCGTCGCGGTGGCCGAGGGCGGCCCGTGCTCGATCGTCACCGACGACGTCACCGGCCTCCTGCGCCCGCCCGACGCGCGGGCGCTGGCGCAGGCGGTCTGCGAGCTGGCGCGGATGCCGTTCCAGCGCGAGCGGCTCGCGCGCAACGCCCTGCTGTCGGTGCGGGAGCGGACCTGGGAGGCCGCGCTCGAGAGGCTCGCCGCGGGGTACCGCGCTTGCGTCGCGCCCGCGGCGGACGGACACTCCAGCGATGCCGACGTACGAGGAGGTCTGCGCCCAGCACAGCTGGCGAGTGCCTGACCGCTACAACATCGCCGCCGACGTGTGCGACAGGCACCCGCGCGGGAAGCTCGCGATGGTGTGGGAGCGCTTCGACGGCGCGCGGCGGGACGTCGAGTGGGGCGAGCTGCAGGATCTCTCGGCCCAGGCCGCGCACGCGCTGGCCGCTGCGGGCGTCGAGCGGGGCGACCGGGTGGCGGTCGTGCTGCCGGCGACGCCCGAGACCGCCGCGATCTTCTTCGGCACGTGGAAGCTCGGCGCGCTGCTGCTGTCGATGTCGGTGCTCTACGGCGACGACGGGATCCGCCACCGCCTCGAGGACTCCGGCGCGAAGGTCCTCGTCACCGACCGCGCGAACGCGCGCCGGTTCTCGCATCCCAGCCTGCTCGTCCTCGACGACGGCCTGCTCGACGGCCATCCGACGCAGCACGACACGCTCGACACGGCCGCCGACGACCCCGCGCAGCTCTACTACACGTCGGGCACGACCGGGCTCGCGAAGGGGATCGTCCACGCGCACCGCTACGTGCTCGCGCACGAGGAGTTCGAGCTGTGCCACGAGGTGCAGGACGGCGAGCGCTTCCACGGGATGGGGGAGTGGGCGTGGGCGGCGGGGATCAGCCCGCTGCTCGGGCCGTGGCGGCTCGGGGCGGTGCAGGTCGTCTTCCAGCGCGAGGGCGGCTTCGACCCGCACAAGCAGCTCGACTTCCTCAGCCGCCACGAGGTGACGAACGTCTTCACGACGCCCACGGCGATGCGGGCGATGATGGCGATCGAGGACGCGGGGACCCGGTACCCGCAGCGCTTCCGCCGCGTGTGCAGCGCGGGGGAGCCGCTCAACCCCGAGGCGATCCGCTGGTTCCGCGAGCAGTACGGCGTCACCGTGCTCGACTACTACGGCCTGACCGAGAGCTATCCGCTCTGCGGCAACTTCCCGTGGATGGAGGTCCGCGAGGGGTCGATGGGGCGGCCGATGCCGGGCTGGGACGTCCAGCTCCTCGACGAGGACGAG
>DASZDF010000116.1:0-6958 GCA_035942275.1 Solirubrobacteraceae bacterium
CAGCGGCCGCGCGAGGTCGCCCTTCGCCGCGACGCGGACCCGCTCGAGGCCGAGCCAGCCGGCCACGAGGCGCAGCTCCGAGGCGAGCTCCGCCGCGGTCTCCGACGGCGCGCTCGGCTCGGCGTGCGCCGCCTGCACGAGCAGCGCCCCGCCGGCGCGGTCGCTCTTGAGGTCGACGCGAGCGACGAGCCTGTCGCCGAGCAGGAACGGCAGGACGTAGTAGCCGTACACGCGTCGCGGCCTGGGGACGTAGATCTCGATCCGGTAGCGGAACCCGAACAGCCGCTCCGCGCGGGGGCGGTGCCAGATCAACGAGTCGAACGGGCCGACGAGCGCCCGCGCCCGCACGCGCCGCGGGATCCGTGCGCGCGCGTCGAGGTACGCCGCCCCGCTCCATCCCTCGACCGACACCGCGACCACGTCGCCCGCCTCGACCAGCTCGGCCAGGCGCGGCTTCGCCTCCGCCGCCGGCAGCCGGAAGTAGTCGCGCAGGTCCTGCTCCGTCGCGACGCCCATCGCGCGCGCCGCGACGCGCAGGAGCGCGCGCTGCGCCTCCTCCTCCGGAGGCGTCGGCGTCTCCACCACCGCGCGCGGCAGCACGCGCTCGGGGAGGTCGTAGAGGCGCTCGAAGCGCTCGCGCCGGGCGCTCGTCACCGCGCCCGTGAAGAAGAGGTACTCGAGCGCGGCCTTGACGTCCGACCAGTCCCACCACGGCCCCTTGCGCCCGCGCGGCGCGTCGTGATGGGCGAGCTCGCGCGCGGTCACCGGCCCGCGGTCGCGCAGGTCGTCGAGCAGCGCCCGCACGAGGTCCGGCCGGCGTTGAGCCACGCGGCGCATGCTCCCCCAGCCCTCCTGCTGCACCCGCTCCATCCGCCAGCGCAGGTGCGGCTGCAGCTCGACGGGAACGAGCGACGCCTCGTGCGCCCAGTACTCGAACAGCCGGCGCGGCGCGCGGTGCGCGAGGCGGTCGAGCAGCCCGGCGTCGTACGGGCCGAGCCGGCTGAACGCCGGCAGGTAGTGCGCGCGCTCGAGCACGTTGACCGAGTCGATCTGCACGACCCCGACGCGGCCGAAGACCCGCGAGCGCAGGGCGCGCCCGTCGACGGCGCGGCCCGGAGCGCGCGCGCCGAAGCCCTGCGCCGCCAGGCCGAGGCGGCGCGCCTCGGCGAGGGAGAGGGACTCGCGGCGCATCCCGAATAGTGTCCGGGGCGCCACGGCGGCACGTCCCCCCATGCCCGACCCGCAGAGACAAGGACCCATCTTCATCGTCGGCGCCATGGGCTCCGGCACCACGCTGCTGCGGCTCATCCTCGACGCGCACGAGAACATCGCGATCCCGCAGGAGACGGGCTTCATGCGCGCCTACGACGCGCACCTCTACGCGCCGTTCAAGGCGTCCGGCCGCAACTGGACGAAGCGCCTCGGCTGGTCGCCCGAGGAGCGCGACGAGCTGCTCGGCGAGCTGTACGACCGGCTGTTCATGCGCTACGCCGAGCGGCACGGCAAGCGGCGCTGGGGCGAGAAGACGCCGCTGCACACCTGGCACGTCGACGACATCGCGCGCGTCTTCCCGGACGCGCGGTTCGTCGGCGTCATCCGCCACCCGTCGGCGAGCGTGGCGTCGAACATGCGGCGCTTCCGCCTGCTGCTCGGGCGCACCGCGACGCACTGGGCGCGCTACACCGGCGAGATCGTCCGCCAGGCCGGCCGCCACGGCGACCGGTTCGCGCTCATCCGCTACGAGGACCTCGTCCTGCACCCCGAGCCGCTGCTGCGCGAGCTGCTCGAGTGGCTGGAGGAGCCGTGGTCGGAGAGCGTCCTCGCCCACCACGCCGTCCACGGCGAGCGCGGCGGGCGGATGAGGACGGAGGGCCGCGGCCGCCGCGACGAGCCGATCGACGTCACCCGCGTCGGGAAGTGGAAGGAGACGCTGCCCGAGGGCCAGCAGCGCTGGATCGCGGATCGTCTCGCGCGGCGCGCGGAGTTCTTCGGCTACGCGATCGACGAGCCGGCGCCCGTCGCGCCGCTCGCCGAGGGCGGCGGGCTCGTCGTGCGCGGCGAGGAGGTCGAGAGGCGCATCGAGCAGTTCCCCGACCTCGACCTGCGCACGCGCCCGCAGGTCCCGATCTACGAGCGCGAGTACGACCCGCGCGAGGTGATGCTCATCACCCGCGAGCAGTTCGCGCTGCTCACCCGCCCGCGCGGGGTCCGGGGCGCGGGGGCCGCGCTCGCGCGCCGCCTCCCGGACCGGCCCCGCCAGGCGGCCGTGAAGGCGGTGCGCGGGACGCGCGCCGCCCTCGGCCTGCGCCGGCGCCCGAAGAAGGCGGGCTGAGCGGCTACCAGCGCGCCCGGCCGGTGCGCTTGACCGTCGCGCACGGCCGGTAGACGCGCTTCTGGCGCACGACGCGCCCCGAGCGGGTGCGCCCCACGACCCGCACCACGACGCGCCCCTTCGGCAGCCCGCGCAGGTCGATCCGCGCCCGCAGCCGCCTGCCGCGCACGACCTTCGCCTTCCTCCCGGCGTACGTGACGCGCGCCCGGCGCACGCCGCGCGGCAGCCGGATCATGAAGCTGCGCCGGCTCGCACAGCGGCGCTGCGTCGGCAGCACGAGCGGGCCGAACGGCTCCGAGACCGGGCGCGCACCGAGCGGGCGCCCTCCGTAGATCACGGTGCCGTCGTGCTCCTGGTAGGTCTGCCACACGTTCGTGCGGACGCGGGCCTCGCCGGGCTTCGTGAAGTCGCAGACGCCGTGCGGGAAGAGCTTCTCCATCTCCGCCCACTGCTCGTCGCTGAACAGCACCGGCCCGTAGTCGGTGCGGCGCAGCGGCTTGAGCGTGCAGCGCAGCGTGTCGTCGGTGAACGGCATCCCGCCCTCGATCTGCGGATCGGAGTACGACTGCACCGTCGCGTCGCACACCGCGGCCGGCCGGTCGTTGGCGCTGCCGTCGGTGCAGCGCTCGGTCAGCGACTCCGGCTTGTCCTCGATGATCTTGCGCGCGAGCGGGACGTCGCGGTCGTCCTTCTCGACCGCGGCCAGCCACCCGTCCATCGCGACGATCGCCTCGTCGACGTAGTTCACGTCGCCGAACAGCGGGACCTGGCCGCGCCACAGGATCTGGTTCGCGGCCGTCCCGTGCTCGCGCTCGAGCCGGGCGCGCATGACGTACGTCCGGTAGACGTCGTGGAACGCGCCCGGGTCCGGCCCGCGGAGGTCGATGATCGCGACCTGGTCGAGGTTCTCGGCGGTGTTCACGGCGCCGCTGCGGTAGGCGCGCTCGAGCGCCGGCCGGTCGGCGTCCATCCGCTCCTCGACGAAGTTGTAGTCGATGTCGTACGACCCGATCTTCGCGTTGAGGTCGAGGAACTCGGTCGCGGTGATCTTCTGGGCGAGCAGCGCCCGAAGCCCGTACTGGAAGCCGACGTTGCCCACCGGCCGCCCGGCGAAGCCGTCCTGCGGGCGGCGGCCGAAGACGTTGACCATGTAGTCCTGGAAGGTGCAGCGCACGCCCTTCGGGTTGGTGTCCTCGTCGTAGACCTGCTCGTCGGGGACGCCGGGGCAGCTCCGGGTCGGCTCGCCGCTGGACGGGATGACCTCCGTGAACGTCACCGAGTTGCCGGGGTTCGGGTGGCCCTCGACCGAGCTGCGCTTGTCCGTGTTCCACGTGACGCCCGGCCGCCACCGCGTCGGGTTCTCGTAGTAGTTGCGCAGCAGCAGGTAGTTGACGTACTGCATGGCCGACGACCAGGCGTCGGTGAAGCTGCACGCCGGCGTGAGGCCCTGGTAGAGCCCGGGGTACGCGTTGGCGACCTGCTGCTGGACGAGCGAGCCGCCGGAGCATCCGCTGCCGATCGTGTACCGCAACTCGCCGTATTGCTCGACGACCCGCTCCTTGGTCATGATCAGCGACTCGGCCTGCGTGACGATGTTGCAGTTGTGGCCGGCGTTGTCGAGCGCGTGCGACATCGTCACGAAGCCGCGGCCGAGCGCGGTCTCGTTGAGGACGTCGGGCGCCGAGGCCTGCTCGTAGGACGTGTCGCAGCTCGCGCCGTGGAAGATCACCATCTTGTGGTTGAAGCCCTCCTGCGGCGACCACGGCTCCCACGGCTTGCTCGGGTCGTACAGGACGGCGATGCGGTACTCGTCGCGGTCGAGCGCGCCGGTCTCCTGACGGACGATGAACGGGACGCGGCGGCCCTGGTCGGTCTCGGTCGTCGCGACGTCGTCGGGCGGGTCCTCGGGGTCGTACTCCTGCAGCCCGCCGCCGTCGGTCGACTTGTAGAGGAACTCGTAGGTGGGGGCGCGGTTGCACTGCGCGTCGAGCGCACCCTCGAAGCACGTCCACGGCTGGATCTGGGGCCCGGCGATCGCCGGCCCGCCGCTCGGGTGGTTCCTGATGGTCAGCCGCGCGCCGCGCGCGTCGGGCGCGCGGGCGGTGACGACGTTCGCGCCGTCCTTCAGGCCGGTGAGCAGGGCGAGGAACCTCCCGTCGGGCCGCACCGCGAACGACGACGTCACGTCGCGGCCGTCGACGTCGATGCGCAGCGCCGACGCCTCGACGCCGGTCGGCGGCACGACCTGCACCAGCGCGTCCCCGCCGGACACGATGTCCGCGCGGTTCGACAGGACGCGGATCTCGGTGTCGCCCGCGGCGGACGCGGACGGCACGAGCGTCACCAGCGCGCCGAGCGCGCACACCATCGCGAGGATCCCCCGAGCCATGTTCCGGAGTATCCAGGGGGCGGGGACGGGGTGCGGCGGTTCAGGCGCGGGCGGCCGCGACGACGCGCGTGCCGGTGCGCGGCGAGAACGTCACGTTGCGGCGCGCCACCCGCTCGGGCGCCTGCGTGACCGGCCGCAGGGCGCGGCGGCGGACGATCTCGGTGAGCGCGACGCGCATCTCCATCTCGGCGAACGCCGCGCCCAGGCAGCGGCGCACGCCGCCGCCGAACGGCACCCACGCGTAGGTCGACGGCGACCCCTCGAGGAAGCGCTCGGGCCGGAACGCGTACGGCTCGGGGTAGGACGCCGCGCGCGTGTGCACGAGCCAGATCGCCGGCGTGACGTCGGTCCCGGCGGGGAGCGTGTGCCCGTCCACCTGGAGCGCGGAGTTGAGCCGCCGCCCGGCAAGCGGCACGACCGGCCGCAGCCGCAGCGACTCCGAGACGACGGCGCGGACGTAGGCGTCGTCGCCGTCGTCGACCGCGGCCGTGAGGCGCTCGTGGACGTGCGGGTGGCGGACCAGCAGGTCGAAGGTCCACGCGAGGCCGGTGGCCGTGGTCTCGTGGCCGGCGAGCAGCAGCGTCATGAGCTGGTCGCGGATCTCCTCGTCGTCCATCGCCTCGCCGTCGTCGAAGCGGGCGCTCACCAGCAGGGACAGGATGTCCTCGCGCGGGTCGGCGCGCCGCTCGGCGATCTCGTCGGCGAGGAGCGCGTCGATCTCGGCGGTCAGCGCGCGCAGGCGCTCGAGCGGGTCCGGCCCGCCGAGGCGCCGCGAGAGCACGAAGCCGAGCTGGAGGCCGAAGGAGGACGTGCTCGTGAGCAGGCTCCCGAGCCGGTCGGCGAGCCGGTCGCGGCGGCGCTCGTCGGTGACGCCGAACACGGCGCGCAGGATGATCTCGAGCGTCACCGCCTGCATCCGTGGGTGCACCGCGAACGCGGTGTCCTCGGGCCACGACTCGACCTCCCGCGCCACGACCTCGCGGACCGTCTGCTCGTACGCGCGCATCCGCTCGCCGTGGAACGGCGGGAGCATCAGGCGTCGTCGGGCGAGGTGCTCGCGCCCCTCGAGCAGCAGCACCGACCGGTCGCCCATGATCGGCCGCAGCGCGACCGTGCGCCCGGGCGGCAGCCCGTGCTCCGACGCGGTGTAGAGGCGCCGGATCGACTCGGGCTCCGACAGCATCACCATCGGCGTCGCGAACCCGAGGAGGCGGATGCTGAACGCGTCGCCGTAGGTGCGCCGGCACGACTCCATGAACGCGATGGGCCGGATCAGCCAGCGCAGCGTCTGCACGAGCGGCGGCTCGGTCGGTCCTGGCGGAAGCCCCTCCACGACCGCTGATCGTACGGCTGCGTTCACGCGAGCGGGTGTGCGGATCGGCACACGGCGCACGGCGCGGTCGCGAGGGGCAGACTCCCTGGCATGCCCGACGAAGGCCCCCGCGGCCGGCGCGCGGCGAGCGCCGCGTCGCTCCTCCTGCTCGCGCTGGAGGCGATCGGCACGGTGCTCATGTGGGTGCCGATCCCGCTCGCGTGGTTCTGGATCGGCGCGCGCGTCTACGACGTCACGGGGTCGATCTTCGCCGACGGCGTCGTGGTCCTCGGCGGCTTCCTGGCGACGGTGATCCTCGTGATGCAGGTGCTCGCGCGGATCGACCGGGCGTGGGTGGACCTGCGCCGGAAGGCCGGGCACGAGCAGCGCGAGGGCGCGCTCAACCAGGTCGTGGTCGCGTCGGCGACGTTCGGGATCATCGGGTTCTGGGTGTGGTTCCACATCATCGAGAAGGGGTTCGTCATCCCCTTCATGCCGGTGGAGTGACCCAGGCCGGGATCGGCGGTCAGCGGGGGATCGTGCGCCGCGGCTCCTTCCCGCGCAGGATCCGCCATCCGACGACCTGCGTCTCCGCCCCCGGCCGGCTGATCCGGACCTGCAGCAGCTATCCGGGCAGCAGCTTCACCCGGCGCAGCCGGGTCGTCACCGCGCGCCCGCGCCGCACGGCGACGTTCCGCCTGCGCACCGGGCAGTGCCGGCCGCGGCAGACGATCCGCACGCTCGCGGCGAGCGGCAGGTCGGTCACCGTCAGGCGCCGCAACTGCGTGAACCGCCGGCGCACCCGCCATTGCGGCCGCACGCGCGCGCTGAGCTGCTCGAGCCCCTGGCCCGGCAGCGCGCCCGCGGACCCGCCGCCCCCGCCGGTCCCGGAGCCGCCGCCGTCGGCGCCGGAGCCGCCGGGCCC
>DASZDF010000117.1:0-2877 GCA_035942275.1 Solirubrobacteraceae bacterium
AACATACGTTCGAAGGCGGACGGATCCGCCGGAGCCCGGCATAATCTGGGCCTCCCCTCGACGACTTGCGACCCGGATGATCCTGGACGTCGACATACCTCGCGATGCGACGGCGCCGAAGCGCGCTCGGGAAGCCGTGGAGGGACTCGGGTCGTCGATCGCCGACGACGTGCGGCCGGACGTCCTCCTCCTCGTCTCAGAGCTCGTGACCAACAGCGTCAAGCACGGCGACGCGGGTCCGCTGCGGCTCCAGATCGAGACCCGCGGGCCGCGGAAGCTGCGCGTCGAGGGCGTCGACCAGGGCGGTGGGTTCGTGCCTCGGGCGCGCGACCGCCCCGTCGGCGAGCCGGGCGGATGGGGCCTCCACCTCGTCGAGGAGCTCACCGATCGGTGGGGCGTCCACGAGGGCTCCACGCACGTCTGGTTCGAGATCGACCGCTGAAAACGGGCGGAAACTGCGGCGACCGGGCTGTCCGGAAACCAACATCGCGGCCCCCGCGGAACCGCGGTCCGCAGCAGACTTCGCAACGTGACGTCCGTGGAGCACGTCCACGCGCTGTGGTCGGCACTCGAGTCCGGCGGGCCTCTCGCCGCCCTCGAGCTGATCGACGACGAGTGCGAGTGGGTGCCGTCCCCCGACTTCCCGGAGGGCAGGCCGATCCGCGGCGCGCAGGAGATGCGCGCCTACCTCGACGAGCTGACGCGCAACGGCGTCCGCTTCGAGCCCGCGCTGCACACGTGCGAGGCGGTCGGCGACCACGTTCTCGTCGGCGGCCGCATCCGCGTCGTCTCGCGCGCGGCGCTCTCGGACTCACCTCTGTTCTGGGTCTACCGGATGCGTGGCGAGCGGGTGTCGCGCATCGAGTCGTACCCCTCCCGGCGCGACGCGCTGTCGGCCGTGGCCGCCTAGGCGGTCCGCCGCACCGCCACGCAGCGGTCGACCTCCGCGACGATCTCCCAGTCGCGGACCGCGCCGCTGCCGCGGAACAGCCCGTCGACGACCGCCGTCGGCCCCGGGAGCCCGCGCCCGCCGGGGCGCCCGAGCCGTGCGTCGTGGAACAGCACGTGCCCCCCGACCCGCACGTGCGGATGCCAGAGGTCCCAGTCCAGCCGCACCCCTGGCTCGAGGTGGTCGCCGTCGACGAACACGAGGTCCACTAAACGACCCGACCACGACCGCGCGACGTCCGCGCTGAACCCCACGTGCCAGACGACCCGCGGAGCAGAAGAGCGAGAACACGCCCGCCCCACCACCCGCCGCGTCGCCCACTCCGTCGCCGCCCAGCCCCGCCGCAGCGCCCCCGGCTGCTCGCCGAACGGATCGATGAGGTGCAGGACGGCGTCACCGCCGAGCTCCCGGCACAGCACGACCGCCGACGCCCCCTCGTAGACGCCCACCTCGACGACGCACGAGGACCCGGAGGCGAGCGAGGCCAGGAGCGCCACGTCCTCGTCGGAGTGCAGCGCGCGGGGCGGGATCACGCCGAGCCCGACCGACACCGCGCGCAGCGCGACGTTGTCGCGCACGCGGTCGGGAACCAGGCGCCGAAGCGGTGCGGGCATCGCGGGCAAGGCGCGGGAGTGTGGCAAGGTTGCCCACGTGTCCCGCTTCAAGCTCCTCGCCGCCGCGGCCACGATCGCGGCCCTCGCCCCGGCCGCCGCGCAGGCCGCGCCCACCCCGTTCGGCCACGCGTGCACGCCGCAGGACGGCTACCGCTCCTGCCCCACCACCGGGCTCGACCAGCGCGTCCGCAGCTTCGACGGCACGCCGCTCGACGTCGACGTCACGCTCCCCGCCGAGGGCGAGGGGCCGTTCCCGACGATCCTGCTGCTCCACGGCCTCGGCGGCACGAAGACCTCGTTCCTCACTGCGAGCCCGACGAACCCCGGCTACGACGCGCCGAGCTTCGCCCGCGCCGGCTACGCCGTCGTCACCCCGACGGCGCGCGGCTACGGCGACTCCTGCGGGCGCGAGGCGTCGCGCACGCAGGGCTGCGAGCAGGGCTTCACGCGCCTGGCGGACATGCGCTACGAGGTCCGCGACCTCCAGACGCTGGCGGGCCTCCTCGTCGACCAGGGGATCGCGAAGCCCGACGCGATCGGCGCCACCGGCGTCTCCTACGGCGGCGGGATGTCGACGATGCTCGCGTTCCTGAAGGACCGCGTCCGGCTGCCCGACGGCGGCTACGCGCCGTGGACGAGCCCGAACGGCACGCCGCTGCGCATCGCCGCGGCATGGCCGCGCTGGCTGTGGTCCAACGGCGAGAGCATCTTCCTGCGCAACGGCCGCGCCGACGCGTGGTCGCGCACCCCGACCGGCGTGCCGACGCGCTCGTACGCCGGCGGCATCTTCCTCACCGCCTTCACCGGCTTCGTCGCGCCGACCGGCGGGTCGATCGACACCGACATCCGGCGCTGGAAGGAGCAGCTCGACGCCGGCCTGCTCGGCCCGGAGATCCAGCCGACGCTCGACGTCGCCCACGACCTGCACGGGGTGGCGAGCGTCCCGCTGCCCGCCGGCGGGCCGGCACCGGTCCTGCTCCAGTCCGGCTGGACGGACGCGCTGTTCCCGGTCGGCCAGGCGCTCGCGCCGTACGAACGGATCCTCAGGCAGAACCCGCAGGCGCCCGTCCACCTCCAGTTCGGCGCCCTCGGCCACGCGCCGGGCGCGAACGTCCCGGGCGCCCGCGACGACGCGGCGTTCAACGCCCAGGGGATCGCGTTCCTGGCCAGCTGGCTGAAGGGCGACGCGCCGAAGCTCGCGCCCGGCGCGGTCACCGCGTTCGCGATGACGTGCCCGCCGAACGCGGCCTCGGGCGGTCCGTTCACCGCCTCCAGCTACGCCGCGCTCGCGCCCCGCAAGGTGAACCTCAAGAC
>DASZDF010000118.1:0-2228 GCA_035942275.1 Solirubrobacteraceae bacterium
CCGGCCTTCGTGAACGAGATCCCGTGCCAGCGCTTCTCGGCGACGACGACGTCGATCGCCGCGCGCCAGTGGGCGGCGTGGCTGTCGCCGATCAGCGCGATCGTCTCGGACGCCTCCTCGGGCGCGACGCCGAACGCGCACGGGGAGAGCTCGCCGGAGCGCTCGCCGATCTTGCACTCCGAGTTGGGCTCGAGCAGCGCGTCGAGCGGGTTCGGGCGGACCATCTTCGTGAGGCGGCGGTTGCGGCACGGCACCAGCGGATCGCGCGACGCGGCGCCGAAGCAGCGCGGGAAGGGCTTGGCCGCCGGCGTCTGCTCCTCCTGCGGCGCCTCGGACTGCGCGGCGGCGGTGCCGACGGCTACCGCGCACAGGAGCAGCACGGCGATGGCGAGGGCGGGCAGGCGCATCGCGTCAATATAAGAACGGCGTCCGGACACCTCGCAGAAGAACCGCCGGAGGGCCGCGGAGTAGCGCTACGGCTCGGCGTGCTTCACGCGCGAGGGCTCGTCCGAGCCGGGCGGGTGCAGCACGAACACCTCGGTGGCCAGGCCGCCGGCCTCGGTGTCGATCCCGCTGATGAACGCGCGGACCTTGCGGCCCGTGATCCGCTCCACCGGCTCGCAGAACTCGCGCACGCTCGCGTACTGGAAGTAGGAGCGCGTCTCGCGCAGGCGCTCGTGCTCGCCCATCTGGGCCAGGTTGCGCTCCGCGGGGGTGAACGTGTCCTCGAGCATCACGAGGATGGCGTCAGGCCCCGCCCAGCTCGCACGGGCGCGCGTGGGCCCGCGGCCGAACTGCTCCTTGAACAGGCGCACCATCTCGTTGGAGATGGTCTGCAGGACCGCCCCGTCGTTCTCGCTGATCATCTCGCTCCCGTCTGAGAGCACGGACATCTCCTCGAAGTAGCTCCTTCTCGCTTCGAGGCACCGCGCGTCCATCCGAGACCGCGGCCGTCCTCGTGTTCCTACCGTCCCCGCCGACCCGTGCAGAGCCGCGCGGTTCCGGCCGCGCAGGATAGCCGCCCCTCAGGCTCCGCGACGCGTGTGCCCGCGCGCGGCCGGGCGCGTCCTGGCGCCGCAGCGCTCGCCGCGCCGGCGAACGGCCGGGTCGCGCTCCGGGATGGCGAACTCCATGAGGATCGTGGTCCCCGCGCCGGTGAAGCGCGGGCCGTACTCGACGCGATCGGCGAGCCGCACCACGAGCGGCATCGGGATTGCCTCGCCGCTCTCGTGCTCCGCCCCGCCGGCGACGCGCACCGACAGGCAAGCGCCGTCCGTCGCCGCGTCGACGACGACGCGCCCGGGGGCGGGCAGCAGCGGGCCCATGGCGACGGCGACGGCCTCGGAGACCGCGGCGCCGACGTCCTGGCGCGTGGGTCGTGCCATCCCGTGCCGGTGGGCGAACCCGTCGACTCCCGCGCGAACGGTCGCGATCGCGTCGCGGAGCGCCTCGCACTCCCAATGGGCGACGGCGACTCCCGTCTCGTCCTGCATCTCGCGTGCTCCTTCCCGTCCCTCGGCCCTCCGCGCTCGCGCGGCGTGCTTCCGGCTCGGTCGGTGGTCTGAGAGAGAACCACCGGGTCACGGCGGTGCTCCTGTCGCGGACGGTATCGCGCCACGCACGCGCGCGCGACAGGCGGTTGGAACACCACACAAAAGGCGAGCTACGCTGAGCGCATCGCCGCACTCGAAGACCAGGACCCGGGAGCCTCCGTGGTCGCCGCCATCTCCGACGAGATGGTCCGCCTCTACAAGAACCAGTTCGGCCGCGGCCCGACGAAGGCCCGGACCTACTGGTGCGGCGACGACGCGATCACCGTCCTCCTCGAGGACACGTTCACCCCCGCCGAGCGCAACCTCGTCCAGATGGGCGAGCACGAGCGGCTGCGCGAGACGCGGATGTTCTTCCAGTACGCGACCGTGCGCGAGTTCTGCGAGCCGGTCGAGCGCCTCACCGGCCGCAAGGTCCGCGCCTTCATCAGCGGCCTCGACACCGAGGTCCAAGGCCTGGCGTGCGAGGTCTTCGCGCTGCATCCCGCCGGCGCGGACGCGCCGTCGCGGGCCGAGCACGCCGAGCTCTAGCGGCCGGCGCCGTTCGACTCGAGCACGAACACCTCGACGCCCATGTCGGGGTCGATGTGGTTGTCGCTCATGAACGCGATCACGCGGCGGCCGGTGAGGGCCAGGATCCCGCTCTCGAGCTCGTCGCGCATCGTGCGCTGGTAGGCC
>DASZDF010000119.1:0-2703 GCA_035942275.1 Solirubrobacteraceae bacterium
GACGACCTCGCCGCCGCGGCCCCCGGCCGCCGCGTCGCCGTGCTAGGCGACATGCTCGAGCTCGGGCCGGACTCCGAGCGCTTCCACAGGGACATCGGGCAGTACGCCCGCGAACGCGGCGTCGACCTGCTCGTCACGGTCGGCCCGCGCGCCGCCGCCATGGACGGCGACCAGGCCGTCGCCGACGCCGCCGAGGCCGCGGCGCTGCTGCCTGAGCTGCTCGCCGACGGCGACACCGTGCTCGTGAAGGGCTCGCGCGGCGTCGGGCTCGAGGTCGTCGCCGAGGCTCTCCAGCAGACGGCCTGAGCGGATGGGCGAGATCCTCATCGGCGGCACCGCCGCGCTGCTCATCTGCATCTTCCTGAGCCCGAAGTTCATCGCGTTCCTGCGCATCCGCGAGTTCGGTCAGAACATCCGCGAGGAGGGGCCGGAGGGGCATCACGAGAAGGCGGGCACGCCGACGATGGGCGGGATCATCATCTTCACCGCCGTCTCGGTCCCGTTCCTGATCCTCACCGACTACGACTGGCGGGCGATCGGGGTCTTCGGCGCGGCGATCGCGTGCGCGCTGCTGGGCTTCGCCGACGACTACACGAAGATCATCAAGCGCCGGTCGCTGGGGCTGCGGGCGCGGACGAAGCTCGGCGTGACGATCGCGATCTCGATCGCGCTGTGGTGGATCGCCACCGAGCAGGCCGACCTCCAGGAGACCCTCCGCTTCCGCGTCATCGACTACCAGATCGACCTCGGGATCCTCGGCGGGATCCCGTACCTGCTGCTCATCTACCTCGTGGTCGCGGGCACGACGAGCGCGGTGAACCTCACCGACGGCCTCGACGGGCTCGCGGCGGGCTGCGCGGCGATCGTGCTCCTCGCCTACATCGGGATCACGTTCATCACGACCGGCCAGAAGGACCTGTCGCTGCTCGCCGGCTGCCTCGTGGGCGCCTGCATCGGCTTCCTGTGGTTCAACGCGTTCCCGGCGACGATCTTTATGGGGGACACCGGGTCGCTCGGCCTCGGCGGCGCCATAGCGGGGCTGGCGATCATGACCAAGACCGAGCTGATGCTGATCCTCATCGGCGGGATCTTCGTCGTCGAGGCGCTGAGCGTCCTGATCCAGGTCTTCTCCTTCCAGACCTTCCGCAAGCGGGTGTTCCTCATGGCCCCGATCCACCACCACTTCGAGCTGATGGCGTGGTCGGAGACGAAGATCATCCTGCGCTTCTGGATCATCGCGGCGATCTGCAGCGCGATCGGGTTCACGCTGTACCAGCAGTCGATCGCGTGATCGCGCGCCCGCCGCTGCCGGGCGGCCCGTACCTCGTCGTCGGCCTGGCGAGGAGCGGGATCGCGGCGCTGGCGGCCCTGCGGGCACGCGGGATCGAGGCGGTCGGGGTGGACAAGCGCGACGGTCAGGACGGGCTGGCCGAGCTCGAGGGCGCGGCGGTCGTCGTGAAGTCGCCGGGCGTGCCGCAGGAGGCGCCGGTGGTCGCCGAGGCGCACCGGCGCGGCATCCCGGTGATGGGCGAGCTCGAGCTCGCGTGGCGGATGCTGCCCAACGAGTTCGTCGCGGTGACGGGGACGAACGGGAAGACGACGACGGTCGAGCTGCTCGGGCACATCCTCGGCCCGAAGGCGGTCGTCGCGGGGAACGTCGGGACGGCGCTGAGCGGCCTCGAGGTGCCGGAGGACGTGGTCGTCGTGGCCGAGGCGTCGTCGTTCCAGCTCGAGGACACGCTCGCGTTCGCGCCGGAGGCCGCGGCGCTGCTCAACCTCACGCCCGACCACCTGGACCGCCACGGCACCTTCGAGGCGTACCGCGAGGCGAAGCTCCGGGCGTTCGCCCGCCAGCCCGCCGAGGCGCTCGCCGTGCTGCCCGACGGCTTCAGCGCACCCGGCGAGGCGCGGCGGGTGACCTTCGGCGGCGCGGCAACAGCGGACATGCGGCTGGACGGCGACGCGCTGTGGTGGCAGGGCGAGCGGCTGATGGCGGCGTCGGAGGTCCGCCTGCGCGGGCCGCACAACCTCCGCAACGCGATGGCCGCGGCGGCGCTCGCGCTGGCGCGCGGGGAGGACGCGGAGGCCGTCCGCTCCGGCCTGGCGACCTTCGCCGGCGTGCCCCACCGCCTGGAGGAGGTCGCGACCCACGACGGCGTCCTCTACGTCAACGACTCGAAGGCCACGAACGTCGACTCGACGATCGTCGCGCTGCGCTCGTTCCCGTCCGGGGTGCGGCTCATCCTGGGCGGCCGTGGCAAGGGCCAGGACTTCAGTCCGCTCGCGCCGCTCGTCGCGGAGCGGTGCGCGTCGGTCCACGTCATCGGCGAGTCGGCGGAGCAGCTGCGCGCGGCCCTCGGCGCCGGCGAGCTCGACGGGGACATGGAACGCGCGGTCGCCCACGCGCGCTCGCTCGCCGGGCCGGGCGATGTCGTCCTGCTCTCGCCCGCGTGCGCGAGCTACGACCAGTACGAGGACTTCGAAGCGCGCGGCGACCACTTCCGGAGGATCGTGGGCTAGGGCGTCGAAGGAGATCCGGTGAGCCGCCGCCGCTCGCCGTCGCCACGGAGGGCTGCCGAGCAGACCCTCGAACACCGCATCCTGCTGACCGCCACGCTCTGCCTGCTCGCGGGCGGCGCGGTGATGGTCTACAGCGCCTCGAGCGCCCGGACGCTCCTGGCCGGCCAGGGCGACGGGACGATG
>DASZDF010000120.1:0-7235 GCA_035942275.1 Solirubrobacteraceae bacterium
CTGCCGCGCTGGGCGCTGGCGGTGCTCGCGGCGCGCGAGGTCGTGCAGCTGCTCTACGGGCAGCACGCGCTGCGCCACGGGATCGACCTGACCGTCAACTGGCCCGGCCGCGCCGCCGTCTGGCCGGTGATGTCGGCGATCTTCTTCGCGCTGGTGGGGCTGGAGGACGCGGGGGAGTGGGTGCTGTACGTCGGGATCGTCGTCTCGATCTGGGCGACGATCCTCTACATTCGTGAAGGCTCAAGCTCCGGTTGAAGTTTTGAGATAGCCTGACGGCATGGACACCTTCCCCGATCTCGGCAGCCTCTCGGACCAGGAGCTGAAGGACCTCATCCAGCAGCTCACCGAGGAGGAGGTCGACATCTCGTACAAGCGCCGGATCCTCCACGGCAAGATCGACATCCTGCGTGCCGAGCTGGTCAACCGCCTGCGCAAGAAGCACGACCAGGGGGAGGACGTCATCACGGGGGCCGACGTGCAGCGGCTCACGGACATCCTCGCCGGCAGGTCCGGGGCGGAGGGCGAGCAACAGGAGTAGGGCGGTGGCCGTCCACTGCCCCGAATGCGGCTTCCTCAACGGCGAGGGAGCCAACTACTGCCAGAAGTGCGGCGCCTACCTCGCCCCCGCGACCGAGGTCAAGCCGGGCGCGGAGCCGACGACGGCCACGTACCGCGTGGGCGAGACCGGCGAGCTGATCCCGGTCGACGTCGAGGCGATCGCCGAGAAGGGCGCCGCGCTGGTGATCCGCTCCGGCGGCGGCCGCGTCGGCGAGTCGTTCCCGCTCGAGCGCGACCGCATGACGATCGGCCGCCGGCCGGACTCCGACGTGTTCCTCGACGACGTCACCGTCTCGCGCGACCACGCCTTGCTCGTGCGCCGCAACGGCGACTTCTACCTCGACGACCTCGGCTCGCTGAACGGCACGTACGTGAACCGGCGGCGCATCGAGTCGCACCGGCTGGCCGACGGCGACGAGCTGCAGGTCGGCAAGTACAAGCTCACCTTCCTCCAGCGATGAGCGGCATGGACGTCGAGCTCGAGGAGGTCGTCGAGACCCCGGACGGGCGTCGCGAGAAGGCGATGACGATCGGCGCCGTGACGAAGGCGCTCAAGCAGGAGTTCCCGGACATCTCGATCTCGAAGATCCGGTACCTCGAGGACCAGAAGCTGCTCTCGCCGCGGCGCACGCCGGGCGGCTACCGGCTCTACGCGCAGTCCGACGTCGCCCGGCTGCGGACGATCCTGCGCCTCCAGCGCGACGAGTTCCTGCCGCTGCGGGTGATCAGGCAGGAGCTGGCCTCCGGCCGCGCGCAGGAGCCCGACGTCGTGCCCGCGCGCGCCGGCCGCGCCCAGGGCGGGTCGCGCCGCGCCGCGGTCTCGGTCACCGCCGAGCAGCACGCGCTCTACTCGATCGAGGACGTCGTCGAGGAGACGCGCGCCGACCCCTCGCTCATCCGCGAGCTAGAGGACTACGGCGTCATCAAGGGCCAGACGCGGGCCGGGACGAAGTACTACGACGAGACGGAGAGGGAGATCGTCCGCGCCGTGACGGAGCTCGCCCGCTACGGGGTCGGCGGGCGCAACCTGCGCGTGTTCCGGACGAGCGCCGACCGCGAGGCCCAGCTCCTCCAGACGATCCTCGCCCCGGCCCTGCGGTCCCGCAACCCGGAGCGCCGCAAGGAGGCGATCGAGGCGCTGGAGAACCTGGCGGCGGTCGCGACGCACCTGAAGCACCTGCTGCTGATCCGGGACCTGCGCCAGGTCGTCGGGTAGGTGGACCTCCGGACGTTCATCCGCGACATCCCCGACTTCCCGCGACCGGGCGTCGTGTTCAAGGACATCACGCCGCTGATGGCGGACGGGGAGGCGCTCGACGCGGCGGTGGTGCAGCTCGCCGACCTGGCGCGGCCGCGGGAGCCGGAGGTCGTCATCGGCGCGGAGGCGCGCGGCTTCCTGCTCGGGCCGGCGCTGGCGCGGGAGCTGGGCGCGGGGTTCGTGCTCGCCCGCAAGCCGGGGAAGCTGCCGCACGAGACGGTCAGCGCCGAGTACGAGCTCGAGTACGGGACCGACTCGCTCGAGCTGCACACCGACGCCGTGGCGGCGGGGGCGCGCGTGCTGGTGCACGACGACCTGCTCGCCACCGGCGGGACGGCGCGGGCGCTGTGCGAGCTGGTCGAGACCGTCGGCGGCTCGGTCGTCGCCTGCGGCTTTTTGATCGAGCTGACGTTCCTCGACGGCCGTTCGCGCCTGGAGGACTACGACGTCGAGGCGCTCATCGCGTACTGATGCCGACGACGAGGCGATCACGGGTGCTGGAGGCGCCGCCCGACCGGGTGTGGCGCGTCCTCGGCGACCCGCACCACCTGCCGCGTTGGTGGCCGAAGGTGCGGCGCGTCGAGGCGGTCAGCGGCGACCGGTTCACGCAGGTCATGCGCACCGAGAAGGGCAAGGACGTGCGGGCGGACTTCCGGATCGTCGAGGAGGAGCCGCCGCGGCTGCTGCGCTTCGAGCAGGAGCTCGAGGGGACGCCGTTCGAGGGCTTCCTCAGCGAGTCGGCGACGGCGATCGAGGCCGAGCCCTCGGGCGACGGGACGAAGGTGACGATCGCCGTGCGCCACAAGCTGCGCGGGGTGTCGCGGCTCGGCGGCGGGACGATGCTCAAGCGCGCGACGAAGAAGCAGCTCGACGAGGCGCTGTCGGCGCTGGAGGGGATCGTCTGATGCGGTTCTGGGGCTGGGGCACCGACGAGCACGCCGGCGACGGGATCCCGCCGCACGCCGAGGAGATGCTGCGCCACGAGCTCGACCTGCCCGCGGGAGGCGGGTCGCGGCCGGTGGCGCTCGCCGACGTCCGCCTGCGCGACCCGGCGATCCCGCAGGCGGCGCTTGCGGCGCTGCGGTCGGTCTGCGAGGTCCGCGACGACCGTGAGGCGCGGGTGGTGCACGCGGCCGGCAAGTCGTATCCGGACCTCGTCCGCCAGCGGGCGGGCGACGCGGAGGACGCGCCCGACGCCGTCGTCCTCCCGCGCACGCACGACGAGGTCCGCGCCGTGCTCGACGCGTGCGGACGCCACGCGATCGCGGTGGTGCCGTTCGGTGGCGGGACGAGCGTCGTCGGGGGCGTGGAGCCGCTGGCGGCGGACTTCGCCGGCGTGGTTGCGCTCGACCTCACCGGGCTCGACGCGCTCGTCTCGGTCGACGAGCGCTCGCTGACCGCCGTGCTCGAGGCGGGGGTCATGCTGCCGGCGGCCGAACGGCTGCTCGGCGAGCGCGGCCTCACGCTCGGCCACTTCCCGCAGAGCTACGAGTACGCGACCGTCGGCGGCTGCGTCGCCACGCGGTCCGCCGGTCAGGCCTCGACGGGCTACGGGCGCATCGACGAGCTGGTCCTCGGCGTGCGGATGGCCGCGCCGATCGGCGACGTCGAGCTTGCTCCGGTGCCCGCGAGCGCGGCGGGTCCCGACCTCCGCGAGCTGGTCGTCGGCTCGGAGGGCGCGCTCGGGGTGATCACGTCGAGCGCGCTGCGGGTCAGGCCGAAGCCGGCCGTCAGGCGCTACGAGGGGTGGATGTTCGCGTCGTTCGGCGAGGGGGCCGAGGCGTTCCGGGCGCTCGAGCAGGCCGGCGCGGCGCCGGACGTCGCGCGGCTCTCCGACGAGGAGGAGACGCGGCTGTCGCTGGCGCTCGCCGGGACCGGCGGGGCGAAGGGCGCGCTGGCCGGCGCGTACCTGCGCGCTCGCGGCGTCGCCGGAGGCTGCATCGCGATCTGCGGGTGGGAGGGCGACAGCGAGAGCGTCGCGCGCCGCCGGTTCCGGACGGTCGCGATGCTGCGCCGGCAGGGCGCGGTGCCGCTCGGGCGCTCGCCGGGCGAGGCCTGGGCGCGCGGGCGCTACCACGGCCCGTACCTGCGCGACCACCTGCTCGACGCGGGCGTGTTCGTGGAGACGCTGGAGACCGCCGCGCAGTGGTCCGGGCTGTTCGGCCTCTACCGGGCCGTCGGCGGCGCGCTGCGTGGGGCGCTGGGGCAGTGCCTCGTGATGTGCCACATCTCGCACCTGTATCCGAGCGGCGCGTCGCTGTACTTCACGTTCCTGGCCCGTGCGCGGCCGGGGGAGGAGCTCGACCAGTGGCGTGCGGCGAAGTCGGCGGCCACCGACGCGATCGTCGGCGCCGGGGGCACGATCACCCACCACCACGCCGTCGGGCGCGACCATGCGCCGTGGCTGGAGCGCGAGGTCGGCGAGACGGGCCTCGGCGCGCTGCGCGCGGTCAAGGCGGACCTCGACCCGGCCGGGATCATGAACCCGGGGAAGCTGCTGCCGCTCTAGGGCGCGGTCTGGGTCGGCGGCTGGCCCTGCTCGCCGGTGACCGGCGTCCCCTCCAGCGGGCCGCTGAGCAGGATCCTCCCCGGCTGCCGCGGCTGCTCCTCGGACTCCTGCGTGATGATGAGCCGGTCGAAGTCCTTCGCGTCCTTCGGGTACGGGAAGCTCGTCGCGATCCGCCCCTGCTTGTCGGGCTGGGGCGGGAAGCCGAGGCGCCGGGCCTTGTCCTGGCTCTTGTAGATCCAGATCGCGTAGAAGCGCGGCGGGCTGTCGCGGGCCGGCGCGAAGCCCTCGGCGACCAGCGCGACCGCCCGGGTCTGGTCCTGCTGGGCGATCTGGGCGACGCCGTTCAGCTTCTCGCTGCCGACCTCGGGCGGGAGGAGGTTGATCTGGGCGATGACCCGCGGCCGCGCCTCCTGGGTGGAGGTCGTCGTGGTTCCCGCCCGGGAGGACTCGCCGTCGTCGTCGTCGCCCCCGAGGACGCTGATCGCCAGCGCCACGAGGCCGAAGAGCGCGATGACCGCGGCGGCGATGAGGATCGCGCCGCCGACGCGCGACGACCGCTCGACCTTGTCGCGGTGGACGGTGCGGGCCTCGAGGGCGTCGAAGGCCTCGTCGACCTCCGCGGCCTCGGCCGGGATCTCGGGCAGGTTGTCGCCCGCCAGGGTGCGCAGCTCGCCCGCGACGGCGCGCGCCCAGGCGCGGCCGGCGGCCGAGGTCTCGAGGAAGTCGCGGGTCCCCGCGCGCTGCGAGGCCGACTGCTGGCCGAGGAGGTAGTCGCCGATCTCGTCCTGGTCGGCGAGCGTCAGCCCGGGCACGTCCTCCGGCCCGAGGGCGTCGAGCGCGGCGTGCGCGCGCTCGCGCACCGCCGACGGCTCGATCCTGAGCAGGCTGGCGATGTCTTCGTAGCTGCGGCTCTGCTGCAGCAGGAGCTGCAGGGCGGCGCGCTGATCCGGCCTGAGTTCGTCGATCCGAGCCATCGGGGGCGGAACTGTAATCGCTAGGGTCCCGGCGCATGTCGTTCGACCCCGTGATCCCGTACGAACGGACCTTCGATTCGCTCTACGGACTGGAGGTCGAGTCGGTCACCGACGACGAGGCGCGGGCGTCCGTCGCGGTGCGCGACGAGGTCAAGCAGCCCATGGGGCTCGTCCACGGGGGCCTCTACGCGACGATGGCCGAGTCGCTCGCGTCGATGGCCACCGCGATGGCCGTCGTGGGCGACGGCAAGCAGGCGATGGGCCTCTCCAACGCCACCTCGTTCATGCGCCCGATCCTCGCGGGCACGGTCCACGCGCGGGCGCGGCGCATCCACAAGGGCCGCACGACGTGGATCTGGGACGTCGAGATCACCGACGACGCCGGACGGCTGTGCGCGGTCACGCGGATGACGATCGCGGTGCGCTGAGCCGCGCCTGGGGCCGGCCCGGCGTCGCGGACCTCTACGAGCGCGGCCGCCCAGGCTGGCCGCCGGCGCTGCTCGAAGCCGTGCCGCTTCCCGACGGGCCGAAGCTCGACCTCGCGGCCGGCACCGGGAAGCTCACGCGGATCCTCGCCCCGCCGGTGTACGCCGTCGAGCCCTCCGCGGAGATGCTCGACCGCCTGCGGGAGGAGGCCCCGCACGCGGAGGCGCTGCTCGGGCACGCGGAGGCGATCCCGCTCCCCGACGGCGCGGTCGAGGCGGTGCTCGTCGCGGAGGCGTTTCACTGGTTCGCCGACGAGACGGCGGTGGCCGAGATCGTGCGGGTGCTACGGCCGGGCGGGCTCCTCGTCCTCCTGTGGAACATCCCGCTGCGCCTGCCGGCGCTCGACCTCGACCTCCCGAAGGCAACGTTCTCGGCGTGGGAGACGCGGGATTCCGGCGTCTGGCGCGAGCCGCTCCGCGGGCGCTTCGACGAGCCCCGCGTCGTGAGCGTCGAGCATGAGCTGCGCCTCGACGCCGACGGGTGGCGCGCGCACGTCGGCTCGTGGAGCGCGGTGGCGCTGCTGCCGGAGGCCGAGCGGCGCGCCGCGCTCGACTCGCTGGGCGACGAGGACGTCGTCATCCGCATGCGCGCCGAGGCCTGGTGGTGCCGCCGTGACCCGTGATCCCGCGATGCGCAGCTACTACGACGCCCGCGCGGCCGAGTATGACGAGTGGTACCTCGGGACCGGGCTGTTCGCGTCGCGCGACCGGCCCGGGTGGCACGAGGAGGTCGAGGCGCTCACGGCCGCCCTCGCCGCGCTGCCGCCCGCGCGGATCCTCGACGTCGCCTGCGGGACCGCCTTCCTCACCCGCCACCTGCGCGGCTTCGTCGTCGGCCTCGACCAGAGCCCGGAGATGGTGCGGATCGCCCAGTCGCGACTCCCCGACGGGCTCGCCCTGCGCGCCGACGCGCTCGAGCTCCCGTTCGCGGACGCCTCGTTCGACCGCGTCGTCGCGGGCCACTTCTACGGCCACCTCGAGGAGGAGGAGCGGGCGGCGTTCCTGGGCGAGGCGGGGCGGGTGGCGAGGGAGCTCGTGATCGTGGACTCCGCCGGCGAGGATCGCAAGGAGTGGCAGGAGCGAAAGCTCAACGACGGGACGCGCCACCGCGTGTTCAAGCGGTGGTTCACGCCGGAGGCGCTCGCCGCCGAGCTCGGCGGAGCGACGACGACGCTCCACGCCGGCCGCTGGTTCGTCGCGGTCAGCCGCGGTAGCGGTTCGTGATCGGCATCCGGCGGTCGCGGCCGAACGCCTTCGAGGTGATCCGGATGCCGGGCGGGTTCTGGCGGCGCTTGTACTCGGCGAGGTCGACGAGGCGCAGCACGCGGTCGACGACCTCCTCGTCGTGGCCGCGGGCGAGGATCTGCTCCCGGCCGAGGTCCTCCTCCACGTACATCTCGAGGATCGCGTCGAGCGTGTCGTAGTCGGGCAGCGAGTCCTGGTCGGTCTGG
>DASZDF010000121.1:0-2839 GCA_035942275.1 Solirubrobacteraceae bacterium
CCGCGGAACGGCGCCTGAGGGAGCTCGATCCCCGCGGCGCGTCCTTGAACCGCAGGGCCGGTCGCTCGATCAGGTAGTAGCTCGCCGCCGCGCACGCGATCGCGAACGCGAGCGCCACGACCGTCATCGAGAGGTACCCGGAGCCCGGGATCCACTGGTCGGCCTCCTGCTCCTGGAGCCACAGGACGAAGGGCCCGTGGTACAGGAAGATCCCGTACGAGACGAGGCCGAGCCAGCCGAGGAGGCGGGACGCCAGCAGCCGCCGCGGCCAGCCGCCGCCGGCCGTCCCGAAGATCGCGGGGAGCAGGAGCAGGATCGCCACGAGCGCGTACCCGAGGTGCTCGCCGAGGTAGTTGATGTTCGTGTAGACGAGGAAGAAGCCGCGCGGGAGGTCGAGCTGCGTGGCGCCGAACCAGAACACGACGGCCGCCAGCAGCCACGGGACCCACGGACGCCGCTCGATCGTGCGGAGCACGGCGGGGCGGGCGTCGCGGCGGTGGGAGACGACGCTGAGCACGGCGAGGACCATCCCGTAGACGAACCAGTCGAGGTAGGTGGCGAGCGTGTTCTGGAGGACGAAGAACCCGCCGTCGGCCTGGAGCGCGCTGCGCAGCGCGACGCTGCCGATCGCGAGCGCCCCGAGCAGCGCGAGCTCGAGCCGCCATCGCTGCCCGACCAGACGCCCCATCGCCACGGCGATGAACGGCAGCGCGAGGTAGAAGGAGATCTCGATGCACAGCGTCCACGCCGGGAAGATGCCCTGCACGGTGCTGTCGAGCCAGTAGTTCTGGGTGAACGTGTACGAGCGCCACCACGGCCCGTCCCAGAACGCCGGGAGCCCGGGCCACAGCGCCAGGACCGTGAGCGCCACCCAGTACGCCGGGACGATCCGCAGGATGCGCCGCCGCGTGTAGTCGCGGATCCGCACCCGCGGGCGCCCCTCCAGCCGCGCCGCGACGAACGGCCGGTACAGGAGGAAGCCCGAGAGCAGGAAGAAGAGCGGGACGCCCATGTTCAGCCGGGCGGTGTAGGCGCCGAGCGCGTTGTCGACGTTGAAGCCGCTGACGCCGGCGGTGTGGGTGAGGACGATGGCGATCGCGGCGAGCGCGCGCATCGCGTCGAGGAGCGGGAAGCGCGGGTTGCCGGGCGGCGGCGCGAGGGCGGGGGACGGGGCGGCGGCCACGACCGGGCACAGCTTAGGCTGACGCGATGCCGTCGCCGACGTGGCCTCTCGGGAGGTTCCAGCGCCGTCTCGCGGCGGTCGCGGCGGGCGCCCTCGCGGTGCGGGTCGCCGCCGCCTTCGGCGCGCGCGACCACCTCGTGCAGGGCGACGCGATGGTCTTCCACCAGGTCGCGCAGAACATCGCGGACGGGGAGGGCTTCCGGCAGGCGTTCGCCGACGCGCCGACCGCCGAGCACCCGCCCGGCTGGGAGGTCGTGCTCGCCGCGGCCGATCTCCTCGGCGGGAACGGCTACACGTCGCACCGCCTGCTCGGCGCCGTCATCGGGACGCTGACCGTCGTGCTGATCGGCGCGCTCGGCCGGCGGGTGGGCGGCGACGGCGTCGGCCTCGTGGCGGCCGTGCTCGCGGCGGTGTACCCGATGCTCTGGTCCGCCGACGTGTCGCTCATGAGCGAGACGCTCTACGGCGCGCTCGTCGTCGCGTCGCTGCTCGCCGCGACACGACTGCACGCTGCGCCGACCGCCCGCAACGCGGCGCTGCTCGGCGCGCTGCGCGGCGCCGCCGCCCTGACACGCGGGGAGGCGCTCCTGCTCGTCCCGCTCCTGCTCGTCCCCTTCACCTGGCGGCGGCGCAGAGCGATGCTCGTGGGCGTCGCCGCGTTCGCGCTCGTCCTCGCGCCGTGGACGATCCGCAACCTCGTCACGTTCGAGGAGCCGCAGCTCATCTCCGGCAACGCGAACAACCTGTGGAAGGGCGCGAACTGCCACGAGACGTACTACGGCGACCTGATCGGCTACTGGCGCTTCCAGTGCTTCGACCAGCCGCGGCCGGGCGAGGACGAGTCCGAGTACTACGCCCGTCAGCGCGACGAGGGCCTCGAGTACGCCCGCGAGCATCTGAGCCGCCTGCCGGCCGTCGTGCCCGTGCGCGTGCTGCGCGTGCTCGACGCCTGGAAGCCGCAGCAGTCGCTGTTCCTCAACGCGCAGGAGGGCCGGGGCACGGAGTCGATGCGCTGGGGCATCCGGATGTGGTGGCTGCTCGCGCCGGTCGCGGCCGCGGGCGCGTTCCTCGTGCGGCGCGAGCGGTGGGTGCTGCTCGCGCCGGTCGCGATGGTCGTCGCCGTGGCGGCGTTGACCTACGGGACGACGCGGTTCCGCTTCGCCGCGGAGCCGTCGGTCTGCGTGCTGGCGGCGGTCGCCCTCGTCGCCCTGCGGACGCGGATCACGCAGTTCCACGTCGCCACCTCGCGCAGACCCGGCACCCGCGTGATGAACGCCAGCCGCGGCCAGTAGCGCGGCTCGACGCCCTCGATCTCGAGCCCCGGCCGCTCGCGCACGAGCCGGATCGTCGGCCCGACGTGCACCGCCCACAGCCCGTCGCCGTACGGGTTCTTGCGCGGCGGCCCGTGGCGCTTGACGTAGAGCCTCGGCCCGCGCTCCGGGCCGAGGAAGTGGTACGGCGACATGTCGTGCCCGCCCCACGGCGAGTACCAGTTCGTCCACGAGATGTAGCCCCAGCCTCCGGGCTTCAGGACGCGCTCGATCTCGCGGATCACCGCGGGCGTGTCCGGCGTGTGCTCGAGCAGGTTCGAGGCGAACGCGCCGTCGATCGAGGCGTCGTCGAAGGGGAGCGCGCCCGCGTCCGCGACGATCGCGC
>DASZDF010000122.1:0-3722 GCA_035942275.1 Solirubrobacteraceae bacterium
GTCGTAGTCGTCCCACGACGAGCGCGGCAGCGCGAACAGCCGCCGGCGCTCCGCGAACGACGCCGCCCGGTCGGGATCGGGGTCGAGGAAGACGTGGCGGTGGTCGAACGCCGCGACGAGCCGGATGTGCTCGGAGAGCAGCATCCCGTTGCCGAAGACGTCGCCCGACATGTCGCCGATGCCGGCGACCGTGAAGTCCTCGTTCTGGATGTCCACGCCCCGCTCGCGGAAGTGGCGCTTCACCGACTCCCACGCGCCGCGCGCGGTGATCCCCATCTTCTTGTGGTCGTAGCCGGCCGAGCCGCCGGAGGCGAACGCGTCGCCGAGCCAGAAGCCGTGCTCGGCCGCGACCCCGTTGGCGATGTCCGAGAACGTCGCGGTCCCCTTGTCCGCGGCGACGACGAGGTACGGGTCGTCGCCGTCGAAGCGCACGACGTCGGTGGGCGGGACGACCTTGCCGTCGACGATGTTGTCGGTGACGTCGAGCATCCCGACGACGAACTCGCGGTAGCAGGCGACGACCTCGTTGCGCAGCGCCTCGCGGCCCTCGGGCGGGCGCTTGACGACGAACCCGCCCTTCGCGCCGACCGGCACGATGAGCGCGTTCTTGACCATCTGCGCCTTCATCAGCCCGAGGACCTCCGTCCGGAAGTCCTCGCGCCGGTCCGACCACCGCAGGCCGCCGCGGGCGACCTGGCCGCCGCGCAGGTGCACGCCCTCGACGCGCGGCGAGTAGACGAACAGCTCGAACTGCGGGCGCGGGGCGGGGAGGAGCGGGATCTGCGAGGGGTCGAGCTTGAGGACGAGCCGCGAGCGGCCGTGGAAGTGGTTCGTGCGCAGCGTCGCGCGGATGACCGACAGGAAGTTGCGCAGGATGCGGTCGTCGTCCAGGCTCTCGACGCGCTCGATCTCCTCCTCGATGCGCGCGAGGATCGCGTCGGCGGACTCCGCCTCGCGGCACCGGCGCGAGTCGAAGCGGGCCGCGAACAGCTCGACGAGCGCCCGCGCGACGCCCGGGTGGGCGCGCAGCGTCTGCTCCATGTAGCGGTTGCTGAACGTCGTCCCGCCCTGGCGCAGGTAGTGCGAGATCGCGCGCAGCACGACGACGTCGCGCCACGTCAGCCCCGCCTCGAGGACGAGCGCGTTGAAGCCGTCGTCCTCCATCTCGCCGCGCCACACGCGCGCGAACGCCTCCTGGAACTCCTCGCGCACCGACTCGACGTCGACCTCGCCGTCGTAGGTCAGGCCGAAGTCGTAGACCCAGACCGGCCGGCCGTCGCGCGGGCGCACCGCGTAGGGACGCTCGTCGGCGACCTTCAGCCCGGCGTGCTCGAACATCGGCAGGACGTCGGAGAGCGCGACGGGCTCGCCGGCGCTGTAGAGCTTGCAGCGCAGCACGTTCTCGGTCGCCTCGAGCGGGCGGTAGAGCGACATCCCGAGGCCCTCGGTGCCCGGCAGCTCCTCGAGCCGCTGCACGTCGGTCACCGCCGAGCGGGCGACGTTGTCGGCCTGGTAGGCGGTGGGGAACGCGTGGCCGTAGCGGCGGAAGAGCGCCTTGCCGGCCTCCTCGCCGAACGCCTCGGTGAGCGCGTCGTGCAGCGCGTCGGTCCACGAGCGCGTGACCTCGACGATGTGCTCCTCGAGGCCGTCGATGTCGACGTCGGGCAGCTCGCCCTCGCCGGTGCGGACCATGAAGTGGATCCGGACGAGCACCGACTCCGACAGGTTGAGCGAGAAGTCGACGCTCTGGGCGTCGAAGGCCTCGCGCAGGATCTCGCCGATCCGCTCGCGGTTCTGCGTGTTGAAGCGCTCGCGCGGGAGGAAGACGAGACAGGAGAGGAAGCGCTCGTAGGCGTCGCGGCGGACGAAGAGACGCACGCGCTGGCGCCCGGCGAGGGCGTGGATGGCCATCGCCAGGTCGTGCAGCTCCTCCTCGCCGACCTGGAACAGCTCGTCGCGCGGCAGGCCCTCGAGGATGTCGAGCAGCGCCTTCTCGTCGTGGCTGCCGGGCGGGAACGCGGCGCGCGCGACGACGGCCTTCGTCTTGTGGCGGAGCAGCGGGATCTCGTGCGGGCGTGCCTTGTACGCGGCCGACGTGTAGAGCCCGAGGAAGCGGCGCTCCCCGACGACGTTCCCCTCGGCGTCGAAGCGCTTGACGCCGACGTAGTCGAGGTAGGACGGCCGGTGGACGGTCGCGCGCGAGTTCGCCTTCGTGAGGATCAGCAGGCGCGGCGCGCGGGCGAGCGCCTTGACGCGCGGGGGCAGCTTCCCGAACGACGTGGGGCGCGGGGCGGCACGATCCTCGCGGAGGATGCCGAGCCCGGTTCCCGGCAGCGCCCTGAGCACCTCGTCGCCCTCGACGGCGACGAGCTCGTACTCGCGGTAGCCGAGGAAGACGAAGTGGTCGTCGGCCAGCCACTCGAGCAGCGCGTTGGCCTCTTGGCGCTCGGAGTCCGGCACCGGCGGGGGCGGGTCGTCGAGGGAGGCGGCGAGCTCGCGGGCCGTCTCCGCCATGCGCGGCCAGTCCTCCACGGCGGCGCGGACGTCGGACAGCACGCGGAGCAGGTCGTCGCGCAGCGCGTCGAGCTCGGCGGCGTCCGTCTGCCGGTCGATCTCGATGTGGATGATCGACTCGGGCGAGCCCTCCTCCTCGTGGGCGGGGAGGACGCTCTGCAGCTCGCCCTCCTCGTCGCGGACGACGCGCATGACCGGGTGGACGAAGAGGTGGATGCCGTAGTCGCGCCGGCGGACCGCCATCCCGAGCGAGTCGACGAGGAACGGCATGTCGTCGCTGACCACCTCGACGACGGTGTGCGTCGACTGCCAGCCGTGCTGCTCGAAGGCCGGGCTGTAGAGGCGGACCTTGAACTCGCCCGGCGCGCGGCGGCGGGCGAAGCCCCAGTGCGCGACGGCCGCGCCGTAGAGGTCGATGTCGTTGCGCCCGGCGAGATCCTCGCCCGGGACCCAGCGGTAGTACTGGCGGACGAACTCCTCGACCTGCTCGACGTGGGCGTCGTCGACGCGCTCGCGGACCCGCGCGCAGAGCGAGTCCACGAGCAGCTCCTCCACCTTCTCGGCCCGGACGGCCACACCGCGAGGCTACCCCGGTTCGCCGGCGCCGGGTGCAGGTGGCGGTGCACGCCGGTCGGGGGATCCGCGCTCGGCCGGGGTGGGTCGGACTAGGGGGATCCCCGATGCGGACGCGGCGGGGCGGCGGCACGCTGCCGCCATGCTCAAGCCTCGACTCTCCTACGCCAACGTCGTCGCGACGCTGGCGCTCGTCTTCGCCATGACCGGCGGCGCGTACGCGGCCGGCGTCCTGCCCGTCAACTCGGTGGGCTCCAAGCACATCCGGACCGGCGCGGTCACCGGCCAGAAGGTGAAGGACGCGTCGCTGACCGCGAAGGACCTCGCGCCCAGCGCGCTCGCCGCCGCGGCGGGTGCGGGCGGAGAGCGCGGACCCGCCGGGCCGCAGGGCCCCGTCGGTCCCGCGGGGCCCGCCGGCCCGAAGGGCGAGCTCGGTCCCGCCGGTCCTGCCGGCCCGAAGGGCGACACCGGCGCGAAGGGCCCGATCGGCCCCGCCGGGCCGAAGGGCGACACCGGCGCGATCGGCCCCGCCGGCCCGAAGGGCGCCACCGGCGCGATCGGCCCCGCCGGCCCGAAGGGCGACACCGGCGCGATCGGGCCTGCCGGCCCGAAGGGCGACACCGGCGCGAAGGGCC
>DASZDF010000123.1:0-3061 GCA_035942275.1 Solirubrobacteraceae bacterium
GAGCGGGGGCGGCGCCGAGCAGGGTGGCCACTTCGCGCAGCGCTCCCAGCGCCGGGTCAGCGGCCGGAGCGGCGGCGCGACGGTCCGGCGCGACCTTCGTCGCGACCCTGGTCAGCCCGCGCGCGGGCACGCTCCGGCGGCGGAACGCAGCGGCGAGCGACCGGTCGAGGAGGATCCGCTCCACCGTCACGTCCTGCGTCGCGAGCGCGGCGGCGCCCGCGGCGCCCTCGATCGTCAGCCCCCGGGCGGGGCGGCCGGCGGCGCGCGCGCGGCGGAAGTCGTCGCCGTAGCTCACGCGCCCGGCGACGGGGAAGCGGCCGAAGGCGAGGCTTCCGGTCTCCGCCACCAGCCCGTCGGGAAGCGACCCGTAGACGCCGGCGGTCTTGAGGACGCTGTCGACGTACCAGTCGGCGTGGTTGTAGGCGAAGACGGCCCGCCGCAGGTCGCCGGGCGCCCCGCTCGCGCGCAGGTACCGCGCGGCCGCGTAGATCGCGTCGACCGGGTTGTACGGGTCGGCGACCCCGTCGCCGCTGGCATCGACGCCGTACATCCGCCACGTCGCGGGCATGAACTGCATCCAGCCGAGCGCGCCGGCCGAGGAGACCTGGTGGCCAATGCGGCCGAAGTCGGTCTCGATCTGGTTGATCGCCGCGAGCAGATTCCATGGCACGTCGTAGGCGCGGCCGGCGGCGACGTAGATCGGGACGAGGAACGGCGGGATCGCGAAGCGCGCCAGCGCCTCGTCCGTCGAGACGAAGTCCATGCCCGACGCGATGCCGGCGAACGGGGAGCCCGCGGTAGTGGTGACCGGGTCGAGCGCCGCCTTCGGCTCCGGCACGTCGACGGCGCCGCCGTCGTGGCCGTGCTCGTCGTCGTCGCCGCGATCGTCCTCGCCCTTGTCGACCTCGACCTCGACTCGAGGGTCCTCGTCCTTCGTGCCGTCGGTCTTGCGGACGCGGTGCTCACCGCTGCGCAGGTCGACGTCGTGCCGCTCGCGGGCGCCGGGCGCCGGCGCCGGGGCCTGCGGCTTCGGCTTCGGCGCGACCGGGACGACGATCTTCTGCTCGCCGCGATCGCGCTCGACGCTCTTGGAGCCCGTGGTGCACCCGTTCGGCTGCGAAGCCGACCCGCACTCGGTGATCTCGAGCTGGATCTGGTCGGCGGCGGTGCCGCTGGCGGGGAGCAGCGCGAGGGCCACGAGCACGGCGAACGCGAGAGCGAGCGCAGCCGGCGCCATGGCGCCCCTGCTGCGCAGCCCGCCCGCGTTCGCGCTGCGGCGATCCCCCCGCGTCAAAGCGATCCCTCTCCCCTGGACGTCTAGAACGTCGCACCAGCCCGCCTGAAGGGCAGTGCGTCAGCGACAACAACGCGCGAGGCGCGCGCGGCGTGACGGCGGATTGCGTCGGGCAGCGCGCGATCGCATGCGAACCCACTTCGCTCAGCCTCAAGTTGAGCTTTAGATGGCGGCGCGCAGGCGCCGGAGCAGCGTCGAGTGGCCGCGCGGGCGCGGCGTGCGGAGCGAGGCCGCGGGTGCCTCAGTACGAGGGCGTGAGACCGGACAGCGCGCGGGCGCGCAGCCAGCCGCCGGCGACACCGAGGCGCGCGGCCGGGACGAGGCCGCGCATCGGGGTGCGGCGGCCCGTGAACTCGAGCCGGTCGCCCTCCATCAGCGTCCGTCGCGGCTCTTCGCGTCGAAGGCGCTCCTGGAACTCGAGCCAGCACTGGTGCTTGAGCTGCGGGTCGACCCCGGGCCACTCGAGCGTACGCAGACGCTGGACGAGCTGGTCGTCGTCGCGGTCAGGGATGTCGGCGTCGCCGTTCATCGAAGTCATCTCGCGCCCGCCTTTCTCCGGGTGCCTGCACTGTCAACAACGAATGACCGGTCAGCGGTGTGACGGTGACTTCGGTCACACATCCAACAGCCTCCGCTCGAGCTGCTCCCCGCGCTGCTGCACGACGCCGGTCGCGTCCTGGATCCGGCGCGACGCGGCGTCCAGCAGAGCCGGGTCGCCGCGCCGCAGCGACACCGGGAAAGCGCGCAGCTCGCCGACCAGGCCGCGCAGGCCGCGGACGTACCCGTCGAACTGGTCTCTGGCGTCCGGCGGGGGGACGAGCCCGGCGATGCGGTCGACGGTCGCGGCGACGGCGTCGACGTCCTCGCGCAGCGCGCGGGCATCGCGAGGGTTGCCGGGGCGCACCACCCGCAGCGTCGCCGCGACCCGCGCGCGCTCGCCGTCGAGCCGCCGCTGGAGCGGGCGCAGGCTGTCCTCGCGGAACTCCTCGCCGTCGCTGCGCCCGCAGCCGGCGAGCGCAAGCAACAGCGCGACGGCGCCGAGCGCCCAGGCGGCGCGCCGCACGGATCAGCCGGCGTGGAGCGCAAGCCTGCGGCCGCGCAGCACGGTGGACGGCGGCGCGAGCCGCCGCATCGCCTCGCGCTGGCTGGACTCGACACGGGACCCGAGCTCGGCCAGCCGCTGGCGCAACCGGTCCAGGCCGGCATCGGCGAGCGCGCGCTCGCAGCCTGCGCCCGCGCCGGCCTCGAGGAGCGCGGCGGCCTCGGGCTCGCGCAGACCCGCGAGGTAGCGCAGGAGCAGCGCCTCGCGCTCGAACGCGGGAAGCCGGCGGACGAGCAGGACGAGCTCGCGGTCGTTGACCCACCGCAGCGCCGTCGGCTCGGCCGCGGCCGCCGGCGCCGGGTCGACCGTCAGCGACTCGGCGATCGTCCGGTCCCGCACCGCGTCCAGCACCGACGCGAACAGCCAGGTCCGGAACGCGCTCGTCGTCGGGTCGAGGTCGCCGAGCCCGCCGAAGGCGGCTGCGAAGGCATCCTGGACCGCGTCGGTCGCGGCGCCGGCCTCGCCGAGCGAGACCTGCGCGAACGCATAGGCGCGGTCGAACCACGTCAGGTAGAGCTCCTCGAGAGCGCGGGGCTCGCCGGCCTGCCAGCGCAGGACGGCGCGCGCGGCGTGCACGTCCTCGACCAGCCCGGGCGGCGCCTCGAGCGGCGAGAGGAAGGCGGCGCGGTCGGCCAGGCGGCGCACGCGCCACGGCAGCGCGGGCG
>DASZDF010000124.1:0-6384 GCA_035942275.1 Solirubrobacteraceae bacterium
GGCCGATGCTCTCCGTCGCACGAGCGCTGCTGCAGCGCGGCCACCGCGTCCGCGTCCTCGCCGACCCCGTCCTGCGCGAGGAGGTCGACGCGTCGGAGGCCGAGTTCGTCGCCTGGCGCCGCGCGCCCCATCGCACGCGCACCGAGGAGCGGATCGGCGTCGTCTTCCGCGACTGGGAGGCCCGCACGCCGGCAGAGGCCGCCGCCCGCGTCCGCGACGGCCTGATCTGCGGCCCCGCCGCGGCTTTCGCCGCCGACTGCCGCGACGAGTTGCTGCGCCGGCCCGCCGACGCGGTCGTCGCCGACCACATGCTCCCGGGCACGCTGATCGGCGCGGAGGCCGAGGGCGTCAGGACCGTCTCGCTCGCGACGTCGCTGCTGTTCGTCCCCGAGTGGGGCGTGCCGGCGATGGGCCTCGGGCTCACGCCGCCGAAGGGCCCGGTCCAGCACGCCCGCTGCGCCGTCCTCGCCCGCGTCGTGCGCCGGATGTGGCGCCAGGGCCTGCCGGCGTTCAACGCCGCCCGCGAGGCGAACGGTCTCGCGCCGTTCGGCGACCCGGTCGAGCTGATCGCGCACTGGGACCGCGTCCTCGTCCTGTCGAGCCGCGCGCTCGAGTTCCCGACGTTCTCGCCGCCGCCGCACGTCCGCCTCGTGGGCGCGCGCCTCGACGACCCCTCGTGGGCGGAGCCGTGGTCGCCGCCCCCCGGCGACGCGCCGCTCGTGCTCGTCGCCCTGAGCTCCACGTTCATGGAGCAGGCGGCGGTGCTCGAGCGCGTCGCGGCGGCGCTCGGCACGCTGCCGGTTCGCGGCGTCGTGACCACCGGCCCGGCCGTCGACCCCGCGGCGATCCGCGCGCCGGAGAACGTCCAGGTCGTGCGCTCCGCCCCGCACGGCGAGGTGCTGCGTCACGCGGCCGCCGTCGTCACGCATGCCGGCCACGGCACCGCGGTCAAGACGCTCGCCGCGGGCGTGCCGATGGTCGCGCTGCCGCTCGGTCGGGACCAGCTCGACATCGCGCAGCGGGTCGCCAGAGCGGGCACCGGCCTGCGCCTCGACGCGCGGGCCACGCCGGAGCGGATCGCGCAGGCGCTCCGCGCCGTGCTCACCGACCCTCGCTTCACCGACGCCGCCCGCGCGGCGGCCCACGCCATGGCGGCCGAGCGGCGCGAGGACCGCGCAGTCGCCGAGCTGGAGGCGCTGGTGCGGTCGGGGTAGCGGGAACTTTCGGGGAGGATCGGCCAAGAGACGGATGAGGTGACCTCCCGAGCCGACACCGACCACTTCGCCGCGCTGTTCGACCGCCACGCGGCGGAGCTGCTGCGCTACTGCTTCCGCCGCCCGGCAAACGCGTCGGCCGCGGAAGACCTCGTCTCGCTCGTCTTCCTCGAGGCCTGGCGGCTGCGCGACCGGCTCGACACGGACGCCGACCCGCTGCCGTGGCTGTACGGGATCGCGACGAACCTCCTGCGCCAGCGGTGGCGCATGCGGCGGCGTCATGCCGCGGCGCTGACCCGGATCGCGGCAGTCCGCCCGCATGGTGAGGGCGCCGACGAGGTGCTCGCGCGCGAGCACGAGATGCGCGTGGTGCTGGAGGCCGTCGCCGGGCTGCCGCGGCGTGAGCAGGACGTCCTCGCGCTGTGCGTGTGGACCGGCCTCTCGTACGAGGAGGCCGCCCGCGTCCTCGGCGTGCCGGTCGGAACCGTCCGCTCCCGGCTCTCCCGCGCCCGCGAACGGCTGCGCGCGACGACCTCCCCCACTCCCCTTCGTCCCGACAGGCCGCTGCCATGAACGCGTTCTCCCCCGCCGACCTGCCGGACGCCGACGCGCGCGCCCGTCGCCTCCGCGGCCTGCTGCTCGCCGAGCTCGACGACGCGCCCTCGCGCCGGCGGCTCCCCGCGCGGGCGGCGCTCGTGGCCGCGAGCCTCGCGGCGGTGCTCGCCGTCGCCGCCGGCTTCCTCGCCACGAACGACGCCGATCCCGCGCTTGCCGTCGAGCGCGACGACGGCTGGCTCGTGCTGCGGATCGCCGCCGTCGACGCGGGCGCGGAGGCGATGACGCGCGAGCTGCGCGACGCGGGGATCCGCGGCGAGGTGCGCCTGCTGCCGGTGGCCGCGGAGGACGTCGGCACGTGGGCGATCATCTCGGAGCGGGCGAAGCCGCCCGGCGAGCCGACCGGGCCCGGCACGCCGTCCGAGCGCGAGACCGTCCGCCTGAACAGCGTCCGCTACGAGCGCGAGACCCTGCGCATCCCGGTCGCCGAGCTGCGCGAGTCCACCGGCTACTTCGTCTTCTACGCGGGCCGCGAGGCGCGGCCGGGCGAGGAGCTCCGCCGCGACGGCGAGATGCATTTCCTCCGCTAGCCGTCAGCGCGGGGTAAGGAGCTGGTCCGCGGGCGCGTCGTCGTCGCGCAGGACGCCCGCGTCGCCCGCGAACGCCTCCACCTCGTCGCGCCGCCAGACCCTGGCGTCGTCGGGGACGCGGAGCTCGGGGACGCCGCCGTCGGACGCGAGGAGCACGAGGTTCCCGGCCTCGGGCTCCCCGCGCGCGTCCGCCCGCGCGAGCAGGCGCACGTCGGTGAACGTGTCGAGCAGCGTCGCGGCCTCCGCCCGCGCGAGCGCCAGCCCGCCGCGGTCGATCACGTTGAGCGCGTAGACGCCGCCCGGCCGCAGGACGCGCCGCACGTCGGCGACGAACTCGCGCGTCGCCAGATGCCACGGGATCGCCCGCCCGCCGAACGCGTCGCCCACCACGAGGTCGGCCGACCGCGACGGCTCGTCGCGCAGCGTCACCCGGCCGTCGCCGACTCGGACCTCCAGCCCGGGCCCCGTCCGCAGCCCGAGCCGCTCGCGGGCGAGGTCCACCACCCCGCCGTCGACCTCGAGCACCCGCGACCGTGAGCCCCGGCGCGTCGCGGCCAGGTACCGCGGCAGCGTGAAGCCTCCGCCCCCGAGGAACACCGCGTCGACCGCCCCGCGGCGCGGCGGCAGCGCGTCGATGGCCGCGCCGATCCAGCGGACGTACGCGAACTCGAGGTGGCGCGGGTCGTCGAGGTCGACGTATGCATGGCGAAGGTCGTCGAGCTCCAGGACGCGGCCGCCCTGCCGCCCCGGGTCGTCGTTCACCTGCGCGCAGTAGTAGACGGTCTCGACGTCGCAGCGCGAGCCGGCGGCGACGCCGGCCAGGACGAGCGCGAGCACGACGGCGGCGAGCCCCGTCGCCCCCGCCCGCGTGAGCGCGCGCAGCCGCGGCCCGACGAGCAGCCCGGCGACACACAACGCCGCCCCGACGAGGAGGACCGTCACGCGCGTCGGCAGCAGCGGGACGAGCACGAAGCCCGTGCCGAACGTCCCCGTCAGCGCGCCCGCCGTCGCCCACGCCGACAGCCGGCCCACGACGCTGCCGCTCACCGCGAGGTCGCCGAGCTGGAGCTTGACCATGACCGGCGTGACCGCGCTCAGCACCGCCGCCGGCGGGAAGAGCGCCACGAGCGCGACCAGCAGCGCCGCGCCGTCGCCCCCGCCCTCGGCGCCCTCGCCGAGCGCGCGCACGAGCGGGACCGTCGCCATCGCCAGCAGGCCGCCCGCGATCAGCAGCGTCGCCGGCAGGCGCCGTGCGTCGCCGCGGTCCGCCGCCTGCCCGCCCAGCGCGGCGCCGGCGGCGATGCCGGCCAGCACCACGCCGATGATCGTCGTGTAGGTCTCGAGCGTCAGCCCGACGTACGGCGCGAGCAGCCGGACGCCGAGGATCTCGAGCACGAGGACCGCGCCCGAGGCGAGGAAGACGACCGCCGCGGCGAGCGCGGGCGGGACGTCAGGGGCCGTGGACGCCTTCCTCGAGGTCGCTCGCGAAGGTCGCGTAGTCGTAGATCGGCAGGGCGGTGGTCGTCACGCCGCCGCCCATCTCGCGGATGATCGGCAGGCCGCCGAGCGCGCGGTCGAGGTCCTCCGCGGACGGCAGGTCGATGACCGCGAGGACGACCCGCTGTCCCGCGACCTTCCAGAGGTGCTTGACGGCGCCGGCCTCCACCGCCCCGAGCGCCGCCGTGGCCTCCCGCTTCCACGTCTCGATCAGGTCGGCGTTGGGGAGTGCGTCCGGCTGGCGGACGTCGAACCGCACGAAGAAGAGCATGCGCCGGACGCTACCGGGGCGGGTCCTGCGGCGTCACGAAGTCGCCGCCGTCGATGAGCTCGATCCGGTAGCCGTCGGGGTCGGCGACGAACGCGATCCGCGGGAGGTCGTCGCGCCCGCCCGGCCGGTACGGCGGCTTCTCGGGCGCGACGCCGATCGCCTCGAGCCGCCGCAGCGCCTCCTCGATGTCGTCGACGGTGACCGCGACGTGGTTGTAGCCGTCGCCGAGGTCGTACGGCTCGTCGCGGCCGACGTTGACGGTCAGCTCGAGCGAGTCCCCCTCCCCCGGCAGCCCGAGGTAGACGTTGTACGCGGTCTCGAAGTTCAGGCGCCCGCGCTCCTCGAAGCCGAGCGCGCGGTAGAACGCGACGGACGCTTCGGGATCGCGGACGCGGACGCAGGTGTGGACGAGGCGGCTGGGCATGCGCGGCATCGTGACAGCGGTCAGCGCGCCGCGACGCCCGCGACGCGGCCGCTCGTGAGCGAGAGCAGCTCCGACGGCGTCAGCGGGAACACCGTCCGCGGGGTCCCCGCCGCCGCCCACACCTCGTCGTACGCGAGGAGGTCCTCGTCGACGAGCGTCTCGATCGCCGCGACGTGACCGGCGGGCGGCACACCCCCGATCGCGAACCCGGTCGCCCCGCGGACGAACGCCGCGTCCGCCTTCCCGATCGCCTCCCCCACGAGCCCGGCGACCTTCGCCTCGTCGACGCGGTTCGAGCCGGACGCGAGCACGAGCAGCGGCTCGCCGCCTTCGCGCCGGAAGACGAGCGACTTCACGATCTGCCCGACGTCGCACCCGATCGCCGCGGCGGCGTCGACCGCCGTGCGAGTGCCCTCGGGGAACGTGCTCACCGGGTGGCCGAGGAACTCCGTCATCGCGGAGCCCGACGCTAGTGCAGCGGCTTGCCTCCGGTCGCGCCGATCACCTCGCCGCTGATGTACTGCGAGTCCGTGCTCGCGAGGAACACGTAGAGCGGCGCGAGCTCGCCGGGCTGCCCCGGCCGGCCCAGCGGCGTGTTCCCGCCGAACTCCGCGTTCTTCTCGCCCGGGAAGCTCATCATCACGAGCGGCGTCCAGATCGGGCCGGGCGCGACCGCGTTGACGCGGATGCCCTTCTCGGCCACCTCCTGCGCGAGGCCCTTCGTGAAGGTGCTGATCGCGCCCTTGGTCGTGGCGTAGTGCAGGAGCTCCGGGCTCGGCTGCGCGGCCTGGATCGAGGTCGTGTTGATGATCGTCGAGCCCGGCTCCATCCTCGGGACGGCGGCCTGGCAGAGATGGAACATCGCGATGATGTTCGTGCGGAAGACGAAGTCGATCTCCTCCGGTGGGATCTCGAGGAACGACTCGTAGCTCATCTGGTACGCGGCGTTGTTGACGAGCACGTCGATGCGGCCGAGCTCGTCTGCGGTGCGCTCCACGAGCGCCTGGCAGTGCGCGCGGTCGCCGATGTCGCCGGCGACGGTGATGCACTGCCGCCCGGCGTCCTCCACGAGCCGCTTCGTCTCGGCGGCGTCGTCGTCCTCGTTGAGGTACGAGCAGAGGACGTCGGCGCCCTCGCGCGCGAACGCGAGGGCGACCGCGCGCCCGATCCCGGAGTCCGCCCCCGTGATCAGCGCGACCTTGTCGGTCAGCCGCCCGTGCCCGACGTAGGAGTCCTGGCCGTGGTCGGCGAGCGGCTGCATCTCCGCCTCGCGCCCCGGAGGCTCCTGCTCCTGCTCGGGGAACGGCGGCGTCGGGTGGGCGTGCGTCGGGTGCTCCTGCTGCTGGCTCATGCCGTGGGACTACCCCACGGCGGTCATCTCCGCCACGCGGATCGCGATCATCTTGCCGCCGGACACCCAGACCTGGTTGCCGTCGCCGAGGTGGATGCACTCCATCTTGATCGTGCCGCCGTTCGGCAGGTCGATCGCGTCGCTCATCGCCGTGGAGCGCGCCTGGTTGGGCGCGAGGCCGCGGTTCATGCCCGAGGCGATGAACGCGTCGCCGTGCACGAGGTAGCAGTCGGCGTCGACCGTCTTCTCGTTCCAGGAGCTGTTGTGGACGCTGGCCGTGGCCGTGACGACGTACTTGCCGGGGGCGAGCGTCATCGAGCGGATCGTCGTCCACTGGCTCGGCGGCAGGTTCGGGTAGGTCTCGACGGTCGCCTCGTAGGCGTCGCTCGGGCCGCGGTCGCCCTTCGGCCGGGCGGGCCCGGCCGGACCGGCCGGGCCGGCGGGACCCGCGGGGCCCTTCGCGCCGGTGTCGCCCTTCGGGC
>DASZDF010000125.1:0-2468 GCA_035942275.1 Solirubrobacteraceae bacterium
CGTCGAGCACCGCGACAGGCTCGCCGAGGTGCAGGCGGAGCTCGCGCAGGTCGAGGGCGTCACGGTGCTGATCCACGTCCAGGGCTGCGCCGCCGAGAAGCGCCGGCTGCGCAAGCGCGGCAAGATCGCCGATCCGGTCACGCGCATCCACATCAACGAGCGCGTGTGCGAGGGCTGCGGCGACTGCGGCGATAAGAGCTCGTGCCTCTCGGTGCTGCCGATCGAGACCGAGTTCGGCCGCAAGACGCAGATCCACCAGGCGTCGTGCAACAAGGACTACTCGTGCGTGAAGGGCGACTGCCCGTCCTTCCTCACCGTGATCCCGGGCGAGAAGGCCAAGAAGGTCGTCATCACGAGCGACGAGCCGGAGAAGTACGCGGGCGTCGAGATCGACCCGATCGCGCGCGTCGAGCACCGCGACCGGCTCGCCGAGGCGCAGGCCGAGCTCGCGGCGGTCGAGGGCGTCACCGTGCTCATCCACGACCAGGGCTGCGCGGCCGAGAAGCGGCGCCTGCGCAAGCGCGGCAAGATCGCCGACCCGGTCCAGCGCATCCACATCAACGAGCGCGTCTGCGAGGGCTGCGGCGACTGCGGCGCGAAGAGCTCGTGCCTCTCCGTCCTCCCCGTCGAGACCGAGTTCGGCCGCAAGACGCAGATCCACCAGGCGTCGTGCAACAAGGACTACTCGTGCGTCAAGGGCGACTGCCCGTCGTTCCTCACCGTCATCCCGGGCGAGAAGGCGAAGAAGGTCGCGCCCGAGCCGCCCGCGGAGCTGCCCGAGCCCGCGCTGCGCGTCTCGCACAGCGACTTCCTCGTGCGGATGGCCGGCGTCGGCGGGACCGGCGTCGTCACCGTCTCGCAGATCCTCCAGATGTCCGCCCTGCTCGACGGCAAGCACGCGTTCGGCCTCGACCAGACGGGGCTCGCGCAGAAGGGCGGCCCGGTGACCAGCGACGTCCGGATCTCACGCGACCGGATCGAGGGCTCGAACAAGGCCGGCGCGGGCGCCGCCGACGTGATCCTCGGCTTCGACGTCCTCGGCGCGGCGAACCCGAAGAACCTGCTCGTCGCCACGCCCGAGAAGACGGTGGCGATCGTAAACACCGCGGCGGTCCCGACGGCGAAGATGGTGAAGTCGACGGCGGTGTCGTTCCCGGCCGAGCGGCGCAACGTCGCGGCGATCGAGCGCGGGACGCGCGCCGACGACAACGTCTACTTCGACGCCCAGGCGCTCGCCGAGGGGCTCTTCGGCGACCACATGCCGACCAACCTGCTGCTGCTCGGCGCCGCCTACCAGCATGGCTGCCTGCCCGTCTCGGCGGACGCCATCGAGCAGGCGATCCGCCTGAACGGCGCCGCCGTCGAGAAGTCGCTGAGCGCGTTCCGCTGGGGTCGCGCGTCGATCGCGCAGCCCGAGCTCGTGCACGACGTGCTGAACCCGGTCGAGCCCGAGCCGGTCGTCGACGGCCGGGCGCTCGAGATCCTCGAGGGGACGGGCGCGACCGGCGAGCTGCGCCGCCTGCTCGCGGTGCGGATCCCCGACCTCGTCGCGTACAAGAGCGCGAAGTACGCGCGCTCGTACGCGGACGCCGTGATGGCCGTCGCTCGCGCGGAGGCCGAGCGGGGCGCGCCCGGGGAGACCGCGGTCGCCGAGGCGTACGCCCGCGGGCTCTACAAGCTCATGTCCTACAAGGACGAGTACGAGGTCGCGCGGCTGCACCTCGACTCGGTCGAGCGCGCGAAGGTCACGAAGGAGTTCGGCGAGGGCGCGAAGGTCTACTTCATGCTCCACCCGCCGCTCCTGCGCGCGCTGGGCCTGAAGCGCAAGCTGAAGCTCGGCCCGTGGTTCACGCCGGGGTTCCGGATGCTGCGGCGGATGAAGCGCCTGCGCGGCACGCCTGTGGACGTCTTCGGCTACGCGAAGGTGCGCCGCGTCGAGCGCGCGCTGATCGGCGAGTACCGCGAGCTCGTCGACCGCTCGCTCTCCGAGCTGCGGCCCGAGACGCACACGACGGTCGCGAAGATCGCCGCGCTGCCGGACGTCGTCCGCGGCTACGAGGAGATCAAGCTACGCAACGTGGAGCGCTACCGCGCGGAGGTCGAGAAGCTCGAGCGCGAGCTGCGCGAGGGCCCGAAGACGCCGGCGAAGCCGCGCTTCGAGCTCCCCGTCGTCCAGGGCTAGCAGGTCGGCCGGGCCCGCCGTCGCGGGCCTCGCATCGCGTGTGACGTTCAACCAGCGCGTTCGTCGCGTTCGAACTGTCCTGCTTGACCGTCGGTATCCGACGGTCAACCAGGACTGTGGCGCGTTTCGTGCGTGGGCCGGGTCGCCGCGCGGTCCCGCCGCGCAGCGAGCCAGTCACGGACGGAGGCGAGGGCGGCTCCGGTGAGGAGACCGATCGTGACCCATTTGAGGTCGTCGCCGGTCGATGTGTCGTACGGCGCGCCGCACCCTTCGGGCTGCTCTGCGA
>DASZDF010000126.1:0-10030 GCA_035942275.1 Solirubrobacteraceae bacterium
ACGCGACGCCCGTCCGCGGCGCGCACGCGGCGCCGCTCCAGGATCCGCCGCCGGCGGCCGGCGGAGCGCCGCCGGTCGCGCGTGCGCCGGTCGCCCGGCTCGCGGCCGTCGACGACGAGATGGACGTCGGTGCCGGCCAGGGCAGCGCCCAGCCGGTCAGCGAGCTTGCGCTCGAGGTTCCGCGGAACGACGCAGACGATCATTGACCCTGGCTTCTCCCCCTGCCGCCACCAGTCTTGAAGGCGGCGCGAATGTACCACGTCACACATGAGCCGCGATGCACGTTCTTAGCGTGAGGCGCCGTGAACGCGATGCCCCGCAGAGCCTGCCTTGTGGCCGCCGCCGCGGCCCTCCTGGCCGTGCCCGCGCCGGCGGCGCAAGCCTCCTGCGCGGACGCCGACCTGCAGGCCGACGAGCAGTCGGTGCCCCGCGTGGGCGGCGCGATCCTGTGCCTCGTCAACGAGCGACGCGACGCGACCGGGCTGCAACCGCTGCGGGCGTCGCCGCACCTGCGGCGCAGCGCCACCGCGCACAGCGAGGACATGGTCGCCCACGGCTACCTCGCGCACGAGGCGGACGGCCGGCCGACGCTGCTCGCGCGGGTGCGGGCCGCCGGGTACTTCGACGGCGCGGCGACCGCGCTGTTCAGCGAGAACATCGGCGTGGCGCCGCTGGGCGGCGCGACGGCGCGTGCGCTCGTCGCGGCGTGGCTCGGCTCCCCCGACCACCGCGCGAACATCCTGCACCCGATGTTCGCCGACATGGGGATCGGCGCGGTGCTGACCGGGCCCGACGACGCGTTCTACCCGGACCACCCCGCCCTCGTCATCACGACCGACTTCGGCCAGCGCGTGCTGCTGCGCTCCCCGAAGGGGCAGCGGATCGCGAAGCGCTGCCGGGCGCGCTCGACCCGGCGCGCCCGCGTCTGCCGGCCCCGCCGCGCGCCTGAGCAGCGCGCCTACGGGATCTCCGGCAGCTTCGTGCCCTCCGGAAGTGGCTGGCGGCCGGACACGCAGTCGAACTGGCGCTGGACCTCGGGGATCTCGCACTCGCGGCCCTTCTCGACGTGCAGCTTCTCGAGCAGCTCGCGCAGCCGGCGCCGCGCCTCGGCGCGCTGCTTGGCGAGCAGCCGCTCCTGGCGCGCGCGTTCGCGCTCGGCCTTCGCGACCGCCTTGCGGTACTTCGCCAGAGCGCGCGCCCGCTCGAGGCGGTAGCGCCGCAGCGCGTCGGCGCGCTTCTTCTCGCGCGCGGCCTTGCGGCGCGCGTCGATCAGCTCGAGGCGCCGCAGGTGGCTCGCCAGCAGCCGCTCGCCGCGCGCCTCGGCCTTCGACGCGATCGCGAGGTAGGCCTGCGAGCGCGTCAGGGCGCCCTGCCCCGGGACCCAGGAGCTGTCGGCGGGCAGGGCAGGCGCTGCCGGTCTCTCCTCGCCGCCGCCGCAGCCCGCCAGGGCGACGCACGCGAAGCTCGCCGCGAGGAGGCGGCTACGAGGCATCCCGCGCCTCCCCCGGCGGACCGAGCAGCGCGTCGAGGTCCGCCAGCACCGGCGTGGCGAGGCTCTTCTCCCCGCCGAACGCGAACCCCTGGTTCGCGTCGTCGCCGCGCAGCTCGCGCAGGTAGCCGCGGACGGACCCCGGGAGCTCGCCCCGCTCGTCGGTGAGCAGCAGCGGCGCGCGTGGCCCGCGCGCCGCGAAGCTCAGCGCGCCGACACCCTCGGCCCAGTTGCGGGGGTTCACGAGCGAGATGCTCCCCGGCCCGCGTACCTGCCCCCAGCCGAAGCCGGTCGAGCGATCGCGGTAGCGCGCGACGGCCACGGCGGTCTCCGGCGCGTCGCGCCCGGCGACGCGCTTGACGTCCCCGTAGGCCTCGAGCTCGGAGACGACGTCGTCGGACACGACCGACTCCGGCCCGATGACGTACATCGTCGGCTTCTCGAGCCGCAGCTTGCGGCGCTGCACGAGGAGGTCGCGCGTCGCCTGCGGGACGTCGTCGCCGTCGACGAACGCGACCGTGTCGCCGCTGAACGCGCTCCACGCCGCGGCGGGCAGCGCGTAGTCGCGGTCGCGGTCGCGCCCCGACACGATCACGATCGTGCTCGTGTGGCGGCCGGCGAAGCCGCTGCGGTACGGCACCAGCTCGGCCGAGAGCTTCGCGGGACTCATCCCCTTGAGCTGGCTCATCTTGAGCTGCGCGTCCTGGAGGTCGATCAGGACGTCGTCGCCGGCGCGCCCGAGGATGAGCGCCTGCAGGCCCTTCGCCTTGCGGAACCCCTTCGGCTTCAGCCGGTACACGAGGTCGACGGCCGCGGTCGGCAGGTAGTCGCGCTCGATCGGCAGCACGGCGGCGTTGACGGGGTCTGCCGCGAACTGCGCGGCGAGCACGAGCTCGCGCCACGAGTCCTTGTTCGCGAGGACGATGCCGCCGGGGCGCTCGCCGCGCTCCGGCGGGAACGCGGCCATGACCGCGGCCCCCGCGACGTCGGCCGCCGAGACGCCGGGCACACGAGCGACGTTGCGGCCGAACTGGCTGCCCACCGGCGGCGACTTCGCGGCCGAGGGCGTCGTGGCGGCGGGCGGGTCCGGTGCGTCCTTGCCGCCGCAGGCCCCGGCGGTCGCGGCGAGGGCCGCGAGGGCGCACGCGCGCACGATCTGTCGCCTCCCGGCCATGCCCGAAGAACGCGCGGCCGCCCGAGGGTGTGACGGCTCCTTTCGCACCTCGGACTTGCGGCGCGGCCCCCGGGCGCGTACGTTTGCCGCCCTCTAGAGGAGAGAGGCTGCATGAAGTGGCGGGGGGCGCGCTCCGGCAGCGGGAACGGCACCGAGACCAACGGTGCCGCTCGTCGGACCGTCTATTACATCGTGATCCCGGGGACGCTGGCGGAGAAGCTGCACGACCGCCTGCGCCGGCACTTCGCCGACGACGACACCGTCGCGGTCGTGGTCGAGACGCGACGTACGGACCGCCGCCGGCGCGACCGGCGCGAGGGCGAGGGCGACCCGCCGACGGCGGGCGAGCGCCGGCGCATCCGCAACCTCCGCGGCCGCCGCATCGCCGAGCGGCGCGCGGCCGTCGTGCGCGTCGACCCGCCGGAGCTGCCGCGCTTCGCCCAGCCCTACGCCGACGAGCTCCTGGTGCTCGAGCGCGTGCAGGCGGCCGGCCGCCACGAGCAGGACGTGGAGACCGCGCGGCTCGTCGCGCGCGCCCAGGCCGGGGACCGCGACGCGATGCCCGAGCTCTACCTGCGCCACTTCGACGGCGTCTACTCGTACATGCGCGTCGCCCTGCGCGACGAGCACGAGGCGGAGGACGCGACGCAGGACGTCTTCGTGAAGGCGATGCAGGCGCTGCCGCGCTACGAGCTGCGGGCGCGCGTCCCGTTCCGGGCGTGGCTGTTCCGCATCGCGCGCAACGAGCTCATCAACCGGATGCGCAAGGGCAAGTGGCTGCAGGTCGAGGAGCCGGACCGCATCGCCGAGCGCACCGACGCCGCGCGCTCGGGCGTGGCCGAGATGATCGAGTGCGTCTCGAACGCCGACCTGATGATCCTGCTCGAGCGCCTGCCGCTGCCGCAGCGTCAGGTCATCGCCCTGCGGTACATGCTCGACCTCTCGACCGAGGAGATGGGCACGGTCCTCGACCGCTCGCCGGAGGCGGTGCGCCAGCTCGAGTACCGCGCGCGGCGCAGCCTCGAGGCCCGGCTCGACGCGGCGCGCCAGCGCGGCGAGCGGCGCCGCAACGCGATGACGATGCGCGTGCGGCCGGCGACCGTCCTGCGCGCGCGGCGCTTCGCCCTGCAGCCGCAGCCGGCGCGCGTCTACACGTCGCGGTTCACCCGCCGGTTCTGAGCGCGTTCCACGATTCGCGAAAGGTCCGCGTTATGCGAGCGGCCTCTCGCGAGTTCTTGGTCTCGACAAGTCAAGCGCGCCGCACGGGGGCTGGGGGGTCAGTACCGACGGCGCTTGAGTGGGAGGACCCACACCATGCACCTCAAGAAGAGGCTGTCCCTGCTGGCCGTCGCCGCCGTCGCGGTCGGCCTGCTCGCTGTTCCGGCCGGCGCGTCGGCTTCCGACGGCCAGTGCGCGTTCACCGGCGTCACCGGCTCGATCAACCCCGGCGTCATGCTCGTCGGCGGCGGCGGCAACTACACGTTCGCCACCAGCGATCCGCAGACCACGCAGTGCCGCCACAACGGAGACGGTCCGCGGAACTCGCGGATCGAGTCGAAGGGCTCGTTCACGAACACGGTGTGCGGCACCGGCAAGGCCACCGGCAGCTCCGCGCTTCCGAGCGACACCCGCGTGGACGTCGGCGCGAACGGGACGTGGGACATCGACAACATCCAGTACCACATCGACTTCACGGCGGCTCAGGGCCAGCTGCACGTGCACAGCATCCAGGGCCGCCCGGAGACGGGGTCCGAGCCGGACGGCCACGTGACGATCGTCCCGACGGGCGGCAGCTGCTCGGCGGCGACCGGCGTCACGCAGTTCACCGTCGCCGGCGCGTTCAACGTCACCTGGTAGACGCGGCAGGCAGATGAAGGTCTCGCGAGGCCGCCGGGCGATCCCGGCGGCCTCGTGCCGTTTCCGAGGCGACAGAGGAGAAGGAAGCATGCGATCCACCTGGCCCGCGACCGCCCTCGCAGTCGCGTTCCTGGCGCTCCCGGCCGGCGCCTCGGCCGACACGCTCACCTGCGAGCTGACCGGCGAGTTCCACGGCGTGACGCCAGGCGCCCCGCTCGTCGGCGGCGCCGGCACCTACCTCTTCCGCACGTACAACACGTACGCGAACCCGCTCCAGTCCCTGCCGACGACCTGCGCGTACAACGGCCACCCGCCCGTCGCGTCGACGATCAGGTCGCGCGGGTCGTTCGTCAACACGATCTGCGGCACCTTCGCCGTCGCCGGGGATCCGGCGACGGGGGCGACGCAGATCGAGGTCGGAAGCGCGGGCGTCGTCGTCAACCAGATGACCTACCGGGCCAACGTCAGCGGGCAGCTGTTCGTCGACCGCGTCAACGGCGCCTCGGAGGGCAGCGACGCCGACGGCGCCCTGGCGGCCCTGCCGCGCGGGTCGTGCACGAGCACGACGGGCGCGGCGGCGTTCGAGGCGGCCGGCGCGTTCACGATCGCCTGGAACGCGCCGTAGCGCGCGGCCAGGGATGGACGCATCCGCCGTTATTCCGCAGGCCCGCCGCGCGTTCTTCGGTGTGCGCGAACCGGCAGGGGGATGCATGCGCAGCAGGACGAAGCTCGCGACGCTGCTCGCGGCGGCCACCGGCGTCGCCGCGTTCGGCATCGCGGCCGCGCCCGCCGCGGCCCCCGAGTCCCGGCCGTGTCAGCTGCGCGCGGGCGGCGCGTTCGCGCCACCGATGCGCGCCTTCGAGACCCGGGCCGGCGGGTCCGGGACGTACGTCGTCGACACCGGCGGCCTCGTGAACATGACGAACTGCTCGATGAACAACGAGCTGTCGCTGCGCCGCATCCTGTTCACGTCGCGCGGGTCGTACACGAGCACGTCGTGCGGCAGCGGCATCCTCAGGAGCGACCCGGACCCCGCCGCGACGCTCTTCGACGACCCGAGGCCGGGGATGCGCGACTGGGACGGGATCGCCTACACGATCGAGCTCACGGGCTGGCAGGCCGTCGTGCGTGTGACCTCCGTCGAGGGCCGGCCGGAGCTGGGCGGCAACGACGTCGACGGCGTGCTGACGTTCGTCCCGCAGCACACCTGCATCGGTCAGCCGGTGGACGGCTTCACGTTCGACGGCACGCTGAGGATGGAGTTCGAGTGGTAGGCGCACGGTCGCGCAGGCTCGCCGTCGCCTCGCTCGGCGCCCTCGCGATCGCGCTGGCCCTCACGCCGGCCGCCGGCGCGAGGACGCTCACCTGCGAGCTGAGCGCGAGCGGGCGGTTCGACCCGCCGCTGCCGCCGCTCGGCTCGATCAGCAGCGGCTTCACGTTCAGGTCGGGCGGCGGGCTCTCCGGCGCGACGCGCTGCTCGCTCGACGGCGGGCCCATGGTGCCGTCGACGATCGGCTCCACCGGCCACACGAGCGTGGCGCTCTGCGGCCGGATGTACCTCGTCGACGAGAGCGATCACGGGAACACGTGGATCGACGTGGGCAGCGACGGCACCGTCGAGGCCTACCCGCGGTACTCCACCGACACCTACGGCTGGCAGGGGATCCTCAGAGTCTCGACGGTGAACGGGCTCCCCGAGGACACGCCGAGACCGCATGGCAACTTCCGCGTGGACGAAGACGGCGTGCTGACCCTCAGGCCTCAGCATCCGTGCACGTTCGCGCCGCTGACGCGGTTCACGCTCGAGGGCGCCTTCACCGTCGCCTGGTGACGGACTCCAAGCCGTCGAAACGGGCGTTACACGGCGGGTCGCCGCTGCGTTCTTCGTCGTAGGGAGGCCCCTCGGTCGGGGATGGAGTGGCGCCCGGCCGGCGGCCGGGCGTGTTCGGTTGGAAGACGCTTGCGGATCGGCAAGGACACCCTCACGCTCTTGGTCGCGGCCGTGCTCGCCGTCGCGCTGGCCGCTGGCGCGCTCGCGCAGGCGCCGGGCGACGACGCCGCGCCGACGCCGAACACCGAGTCCACGCCCGTCCTGCGCGACGGCGAGAAGGAGGGCATCTGGGCGCAGACGGCCGGCGCGCGGTTCCGCGAGGACGCGTCGTCGCAGACGCCGCCCGCGCTGGTCCCGGGATCGGCCACGCCGATGACCGTCGACTTCTACGGGGTCGAGTTCCGCGACGAGCGCGAGGGGCTGGCGGTCGGCGCGGCGTGCCCGGCGGGGACTGCCTACGACGCGCTCGAGCTGTGCGAGCGCCACCCGGCGATCTACCGCTACGTCGCGCCCGTGGGCGAGCCGGCGCGGTGGGAGGAGATGGAACTCCCAGGGGGCGACGAGCGCGGGTTCGTCGCGGCCGTGGCGTGGATCGGCCCCGGCCGCGCGCTTGCCGTGGGCGGGACGCACGACTACCCGGCGCGCGAGCCCGGGGTCCCGATCGACCGGCCCGAGGACGACCCCGCCGGGACGGCCCGCGCGTGGCTGCTCGACGGCGGCACCTGGACGGAGCTGGAGACGCCGGGCACGATGGGCGCGCTCACCGCGGTCGCGTTCAGCCCGCGCACCACCGACTGCGAGGGCAGCAGCGAGTGCGGCGTCGTCGGTGGCTTCCGGCAGCTCTGGAGCTGGAAGGACGACGGGACGTTCGCGCCCGTCGAGGTCGCCGACGCAGCCCGGTTCCAGTTCCGCGTCCGCGACATCGCCTACACGCCCGGCACGACGCCTCCGGAGCAGGGCACGCCTCCTCTGGGCAGCGCGTACGCGATCACGACGGGCTGCTGCGCCGCGTCCGCGGCGGAGAACCGACCGGCGCTGCTCGTCCAGCACGAGAAGCGGTGGTACGCGCGGGAGGCGTGGTACGGCGGCGGCACGGACCCGGGCCAGACCTCCCCGCTCGCGCAATCGGTGCCCGAGAGCCTCTACGAGGTGTCGCTCAGCCAGGTCACCGAGGGCAACCAGACGTGGCGGCTCAGCTTCGTCGCCGCGCCGGGCAAGGAGCCCGCCGGCGAGCCGCGCGAACCGGCGTCGCGCGTGATCGGGCGCATGATCGCGAAGCGGCCGACCGAGGGGCCGGAGTCCGGGAACCTCCCCGCGCTCGGCGCGGCCTCGGACGCGTTCGTCGAGGCGGACAGCAACGGCGTGCTCGTCAGCACGGTGCTCAACCCGCAGGTCGCGGAGATCCGGCTCGTCGCCGGCGACGGCGACGCAGGCCGGCCCCCCGAGGCGGGCATCCGGCGCGAGGTGCCCGGGGAGTACACCGGCCCGGACGGCGCCATCGACTGGGCCGTCGGCCGGATCCCGAGCGGGCAGGGCACCGCGATGACGACGCTCGAGATGGGCGAGACGCTGGCGAACCCGCTGAAGTGCCCGGGCGAGAGCGGGCGCGTCCTCGACACGACGATCGACTGCCGGCCGGACGAGCGGGCGGCGGACAAGACGCACGCCAGGCGGTTCTTCGCGCTCCCGAGCTACGGCCTCAACGACTTCGTCATGCTCGGCACGAGCGGCGGGGGCTGGGCCGTGGGCGAGAAGGGCGCGATCCTGCGCCTCGGCGGCGACGGCGGCGCGACCGCGGAGACCGCGGAGCCCAACCTGCCGAAGCTCGGGCGCCCCGAGGCCGAGGCCGCGCCGGACACGACGCCGTGGGATCCGTTCCGCCCGGTCAGCCTCACCGCGGAGCTCGGCGTCGTCCCGCCGCTGGCGACTCGGCCCGTCGTCCCGCTCGGCGAGCCGGCGCTGATCCCGAGCGGCGTGCCGAACCCGACCCGGGCCCAGTCCCAGCCGAGGGAGCTCGTGAGCGCGTTCGCGATGAGCCTCGACGGCCGCCAGGGCTGGGCGGTCGGCGCCGACGCCACCGGAGCGCGCGGAAGCGCCACGACCCTGTACCGCTACGACGGCGAGCGATGGGCGCCGTGCGACATCAAGGGCGTCCGCGGTCAGCTCGCGCCGGACGAGGCATGCGAGAGCCTCCTCCCCCTCCTCGAGACGAAGGGCGACCCGGTGCGCATCGCCGACGTCTCGCGCGTGCCCTACGAGAACGACGAGGACCCCGACAACGACGATCGCTTCGAGGCGGTCGCGGTCGGGCAGAGCGGCGCGAGCTCCGACCTCGTCGTCCTGCGGTACAGCGGTGGGCGCTGGAAGGCGGTGGAGGGACCGACCGAGTCCGTGCAGTACCACAACGATGTCGCGTTCACCGCCCCCGACGACGGCTGGATCGCCGGTCGCGGCAACAACATCCCGATGCTGCACCACTTCGACGGGACGAAGTGGACCAACTGCGCGGGGGACCCGGGCGCGTGCGGCCTGCCCGCCGGCCTGCTGCCGCTGGACTTCAACACCAGGCCGCGCCTGTACCTGTCGGTCGCGGACGAGCGGATCTACCTCGGCGGCAACCGCAACTCGGCGACGAACCCGCAGGGCGGGGACGAGACTGCGCCCACCTTCCCGTTCGTCATCTACAAGGACGGCGACAGCTGGACCGCCGACTCGGGCGGCTACGACCCGTTCCGGAGCGGGGCGTCGACCGACCAGGGCTGGCTGAGCGGCCTGTCGGTCGCGCGCGACGGCGACGGCTACGCCGGCTGGGCGCTCGGTCGCTTCGGCGACGGCGCGCCCGCGCAGACAGCGGCCGACGCGGTGGTCGACACGCCGAAGCCGAACAGCGACGCACAACGCCGCCTCGGCGGTGCGGCGGCGGCCGCCGCGCTGCGACTCGACGGCGCCGCGTGGGAGCGCTGGACGGCGCCGGACGCGCTCGCCGACTACTTCGGCAACGCGCTGGACGGCGTCGACCTCGTCACGCTCCCCGACCGCGGAGGCGAGGCCGTCGCCATCAAGCACTCGACGACGGACGGCGGGATGCCGGCGCCGATCGTGCGCATCGACCCGGACGCCGAGGACGGCTGGCAGGTCGTGCCGACGCCGTTCGACGCCTCCAACGGCGGGATCGACACCAGCAGCGCGGTCCCGCAGGCCCTCGGCGCGGGCGCGGACGGCGAGGTGTGGGTCGCGGCGCTGGGCGGCGGCGACCAGGCGAGCGGCCGGCGCGGCCGCGACGAGCCGGTGAGCGCGTTCTACCGACTCGACGACGAGCAGCCGCGAGCGGTGTTCGACGACATCGCCCATCCGATCCGGGAGGACATCGTCGACGCGGTCGGCACGAAGGACGGCGGGGTGTGGGTCGCGACCGCCGGCAACGCCGTCTACCGCTACGACCGGGTCACCGGATGGGACCGCCTCCTCGTCCCGGGCTGGCAGGCCAGCCGCAACTCGACGAGCCAGGCGCGGGCCAACGCGATCGCGGTCGGGCCCGACGGCAAGGGCCTCGTCGTCGGCGCCGGCGGCCGGATCGCGAACGTCGGGCCGCTCGGCGTGCAGCTCGACCCCGCGGCGGGGACGTCGTGCGCGGTCCGCGAGGGCCAGGAGCCGTGCGGCACGCCGCGCGACCTGCACG